>CAZJFB010000047.1:0-9462 GCA_964545145.1 uncultured Chloracidobacterium sp.
AGCGCACGGTTCGGGACCGTGAGGTCGGAGGTTCAAATCCTCTCGCCCCGACCATATCGATAGAAAAGACGGCTGCCTTAGATGGCGGCCGTTTTTTGTTTGGTGTTCAGTGTTTGACGCTCGACGACGCGGCTGACCAACACAACTGTAAGAGCAACGCCGACAAGCAAGGCACACGCGGTAAAGGTCACACGCATTCCAAAGCCAACGGTGTCTGCCCCGGCGGTCGACATTTCGGATGTTCCCGTCGCCAATGAAAAGATCGCTCCCATGACCGCGGTTCCGCTGATAAGACCGAGATTTCGCGAGAGGCTAAGCATGCCGGAAATAACGCCGCGACGCTGAGGGCTCGCTCCGGCCATGATGATAGTGTTATTACCGGCCTGGAACAACGCATAGCTGGCAGTGGTCAACGCGATCGGTGCAACATAGCCCAGGACGCCGCCACCCGACGCTGTAATGACGACCAGGACGGTGCCCATCGCAATGCCTGCAAGGCCCGCTATCGTCATCGTCCTCGCCCCGAAGCGATCAACTATCCTGCCTGCGGGGATCCCGGCAGCGGCTGCGACCAGCGGACCGACTGAAAGGGCCATTCCCGCGTCCACAGGCCCGAGGCCAAGCGATGTGGAAAGATAGAACGGGCCTACGATCAGGGTCGACATCATCACGGCCGATACGATCGAGGTCGATACAAGCCCGGCACTCAGGACGGGCTCCCGAAAGATCCGCAGATCGACAAGCGGCGAGGCGACTCTCGACTCGATGTAGATGAACCCGATCCCGGCAGCCGCTGCAATGCCGATAAGCACGGGCTTCAGCTCCCAGCTATTTTCAATTTCGATGGTCATTGCCAGCGCATAAGTACACAAGGCAGTGGTCAGCAGCAGCGTGCCCGCAATATCAAATCGAGGACGCTCCGATAGGACGCTCCTGCTATCGACAGGCAGGTTTCGAAGCACCAAAACGAAATTTGCGACGCCGATAGGTATATTGATCATGAAGATCATCGGCCAGCCGTATCGCGATATGAGCAATCCACCCACCGATGGCCCGATGGCGGTGCCGATCGCCGACATCGTGCCTAGGATGCCGATCGCGCTTCCCGTTTTTTCCTTGCTGATCGAGCCCGCCACGAGGGCGACAGTGAGGGCCATCATCATTGCCGCACCAAGTCCCTGTAGGGCACGTGCCAACACAAGAAAAGATAGTGTCGGACTGACGGCGCACAGCAGGGACGAAATGGTAAAGACGGCAATCCCCGTGAGCAGCAGCTTTCGCCTGCCGAGAATATCGCCTAGCTTGCCCACGCTGACTATTAGAGAGGTCACTGCAAGCAGATAGGCGAGAACGACCCATTGGACCTCGTGAAATGTCGCGCCGAACGCGTCTGCCAGCCGGGGCAATCCGGCATTGGCGATACTCGTGTCCATAGAAGGCATCAGCATGGAGAGAGCAAGGCTTGTGATCAGCCAAACTGATGTTGAACCGGACGATCCTTTTACAAGTCCCGTTTCGATCTGCGAATTTACGTGTTTCTTTGACATATTCCGATCGTATCGGACTTTTATATATAGCGGAAGACGCACGTATTACACATTATCATTGCATTAGACGCTATATACAGATATTATCTTCGCATGTCGCGGCCCGATCTGAACCTGCTCTATACGCTTGACGTGCTCCTTACCGAGGGCAGTGTCGCGGGTGCCGCCCGCAGGCTGAAACTGAGCCCGTCGGCGATGAGCCGTTCGCTTGCCCGGCTGCGGCGAACACTTGGCGATCCGCTGCTCGTCCGCGCCGGACGTTCGCTGGTGCCGACACCGCGAGCGATCGAACTTCGCGAGAATATCAGCCGAGTAGCGTCCGAGGCTGAAGCCACGCTGCGCCCCGCCGAACGCCCCGACCTCAGCCGGGTCGAGCGGATAATTACGCTGAGATGCAGTCAGGGATTCGTCGAGAACTTTGGCCCGCGGCTGATCGAACAGGCGGCATCGGCGGCTCCCGGTATTCGTCTCTATTTCATTGAAAAGGCAGCGGATGACAGCCGTTCGCTTCGCGACGGCACGGTTGACCTCGAAACGGGAGTTGTAAGTGGCCGTCTCGACCCGGAACTTCGCATGCGCCCGCTGTTTCGGGATAAATTCGTCGGAACGGCAAGTCCCGAACACAAGCTCAGCCGACGCCCCGTCACATTGTCGGGATACCTGTCGGGCGAGCACGTCGCCGTTTCGAGGAGCGGGCCTGTTCAGGGGCTGATCGACGATAGCCTCAGGCAGATCGGTGAAGCGAGGAATATCGTCGCGACCGTCGGCGGGTTTTCGACCGCGATCGCCCTTGCCCGAGAGTCAAAGATGATCGCAACCGTACCGGAACGGCATACATCCACTCTTCGCCGCCAAATGTACAGCTTCGACCTGCCATTCCGGACCCCCGAGATCACCGTCTCGCTCATATGGCACCCCAGAATGGACGCCGACCCCATCCACAAATGGCTGCGAGGCCTGATATTCGAAGTCTGCGGCGAACCCATTCGAAGCCGCTAGATCAGCCTTGGTCCTTCGAATTTCCACTAGCTTCAGCTAGTGGATAATTGGCTCTCAAATTGTTTCGGGCTTTAGCCCGATGATCCCAACAATGATTGGGCTAAAGCCTTCACGATCTTTGGAAACTCTTTGTAGTTCTCGCGATAGCAGGGGCAGTGCAGAACAGCGTGGATGTGATCGAGAATATCGATTGGGGCAAAGGTTGCTTTCGGAACAAGGTCCTAAAGTCTATGACTTTCAGTTAAGAAATATATTGCTATCTGTGCAACACTTGTGCTATTTTCAATCTTTCCTTTTTGCACGAAATGCAAAAATGCTCAGTAAATTTGAATGTTTATGCAAAAAAACTATTGAACATGAACGGTGAAAAAGGGAGAGGGAGCGAGTTGGAATTTACGGGCAAAGTCGGCATTTTGCCGCATTTCCGGAATTCTGGTATTCCATTCCTTTCCAGACTGTGCAATTATGCCGAGGTTGTCCGGATCGCCAGCGACGGCCAAAATGCGCGATCCCGGGATTTGGGCCACGGTGGGTGTAATACAGTGTATGCTTGCGGGGAAAAACAAGGGAAAATGGGACACGCATTTTTTCGCGGACATTTTCGCTGCAAACCGTCTTAGATCAATGGTTTACTAGGATTATGCCGGTCGTAGAATGTATTACACTTTATGTCGTTTGTATTACAGCTTCGGAGGAAGTTGAGAGTGAGGCACGAGGGGGCCTGGTGAAACCGGTAAAGAGTGATCTCTGTGCCCTCGGTGGCTAGATTTCTCATCCCGTGCTCGCCGGCCGAGCGGCTCGGTAGTTAGCCCCTCGGTATCTGAACTTTATCCTTAGGTCGATATCATTTATCCTTAATAAAATGTCGTATCAGGTCATTGCCCGCAAATGGCGGCCTCAAACCTTTGACGAGGTCACCGGCCAGGAGGTCATTACGCAGACTCTACGTAATGCCATCGAGCACGACCGCCTGCATCACGCATATCTTTTCTCGGGAGCCCGCGGCGTGGGCAAGACGACGACCGCACGAATTCTCGCTAAAGCACTTAATTGCCACAAAGCGGAAAAGGCTACCGTCTCGCCCTGCAAATGGGATGCCGCCGACATTTGTCCTTCTTGTCTGGAGATCGCTGAGGGCCGCTCGATAGACGTGCTCGAGATCGACGCTGCTTCGCACACAGGCATCGACGACGTTCGCGAGACGATCCTCAACAGCATCGACTTTAATCCGGCTCGCGACCGCTACAAGGTCTTTATCATCGACGAGGTCCATCAGCTGTCAAAGCCCGCCTTTAACGCATTGCTTAAGACACTCGAGGAACCGCCCGGAAATGTCGTCTTTGTAATGGCGACAACAGAGCTGCACAAGGTTCCCGATACGATCTTGTCACGTTGTCAGGAATTCCAGTTTCGCACCATTCCGCTGCAAAAGATCTTTGACCGGCTTAGGCTGATCGCCGACGCTGAAAAGATCGATATCGAGGACGCCGCGGTCCGCGAACTTGCTCGCTCGGGCGAGGGCTCGATGCGTGACGCCCAGTCAAATTTTGACCAGGTCATTAGCTTTTCCGGTGAAAAGATCACCGCCGCCGAGGTCACAAGCGCTCTTGGCTTTGCCGGCACTCGCATCCTCGAACAAACGATAAATGCTATCGCGGCCCGCGACCCAAAGGCCGCCTTTTCGGTTGTCGACGACCTTATCTCACGTGGGCATGACCTTAGGAATTTCTGCCGCGATCTGCTTGGGCTGTTCCGCGACCTGTTGGTCTTTAAGGTGTCCGGCGAATCGAGCGAACTGTTTGATTCTGCAGTATTTAGCATCGACGACATGCGTGCGATGGGCGAGCAGTTCGGCGAGGCGGACCTGTTGAGGTTCTTTAATTCGCTGGCGCAGACCGAGGCTTCGCTGCGTGAGGCCGCCCATCCGCGATACGCGCTCGAGATCGGGCTTGTAAAGCTCATCGAGATGCGAAAGGTCGCAACGATCGAGAGTATCCTCGAAAGGCTCAACGCCCTGGGCTCTTCGGCTTCCGTCCCCGCAGCGTCCACCCAGTCTGCGTCCGCGTCCGCTCCCCCACCGGCCATTCCGTCGGCCGAGGCACGTTGTGCCGCTGAGGAAAAAAAAACTCTGAAATCTGAGCCGGAGCCTGTTCCGGAACCGCATTTTGACGATTCGGAGCTGCCTGAGGAACCGCCGGAATTTGCCGCCGCCTTTTCGGGATCGCCGGTCGAGCCGCCTCTCCGCAGTAATGAAGTTGTTTCGGCAACTGAGCTGATCAAGGAAATGGCCCAGGCGTCGGCTGCCGCTTTCCCTGTCCGCCTGCCGCCGCTTTCAGCCGAGATGCTCGAGCACATCGACGACAAACGCCTCGACTCGGGGTTTGAAGAAAAGCTATCTATCTCAGGCGACGATCTCCTTCCGCTGGCCGGAGCGTCCGGCATCATGGATCAGCTCTTCGGGGACAGGAATGCCGCAAGGCCGGTCTCAAACGGCGGTTCGGCGGCTGCTCCCGCACGCGCGGTCGATACGGCGGCGATCGCACCGAAATTCGAGCCCATCAACTATAATGTAGAGCTTCCGGAGCTGAGCGACGACCCGACGGACGAGGAATTGATGGCTTACGCCAACGCCCATCCATCAGTTAAGGCTGCCATTCGCGTCTTTCGGGCTAAGATTGTCGAGGTTACCAAACCGTGAACTTTGGGTACGAGATTTCGTATATGTCCTTGGCAAGATAATTTGATGAAATATCACTTTATGCCGGAAAAATTAAAGGTCATGTTTGCCGCGGCTGTGCTTTTCATCGCCGCGTTTAGTGCGTTTGGGCAGGGATCGGCACCGTGGTCGCAAAACACCTCGCCGCTGCCGCCGCCGACCGGATATGTCAACGACTACGCCGGCGTCATCGATCCGGCGACCAAACAGCGGCTCGAAACGCGGCTAAAAGACTTCAAGGAAAAGACAAATCCGTCCGTCGAGATAGCCATCGCTGTGGTCAGGACCACCGGCGAACGACAGATATTCGACTACTCGCTTGCCGTCGCCCGCGGCTGGAAGATCGGCTCAAAAGAGGATGACAACCCCAGTGCTCTGCTATTCGTCGCGATCGACGACCGCAAGTATTTCACGCAGGTCAGCAAGGACCTTGAGGACGAACTGCCGGACGGGGCCGTCGGTGCTCTCCAGCGGCAATATCTCGTACCGGAATTCAAAAAGGGCAATTACGCAAAGGGCATCGAGGACACCATTAGCGCCTACATTTCGACGATCGAGAATAAGGGCAACGCGGCGGTCAATAAACCTGTCCAGCCGACGTCCGGCACCTCAGGATTAGGCGGCGGCATCCTCGGTCTTTTCTGCTGCGCGGTGATCATCGTGGTCATCCTGATCATTATATTTAGTCGCTCGGGCAAGGGCCGCGGACCTTCTTCAAGCGACCGGAACCGATGGGGCGGCGGCGGATTCGGTTCGCGGGGATCTGGCAGCGATGTGGGAGATAATATCGCCTCGGCCGTTATCGGCGGCATTATCGGATCGGCACTATCGGGCGGCTCTTCATCGTCATCGTCGAGCGATTGGGGCAGTTCGTCGGGAGGCTCGGACTTCGGAGGCTTTTCGGGAGGCGGTGATTTTGGCGGCGGCGGCGCAGGGGGAGACTGGTAGATCATGATTCACCAATTTGAGGCTTTTATTGACGATCTGCGATCGACACACGGTAAGAACCTTGTGTCCGTGATCCTGTACGGCTCGGCCGCGGCGGGCGACTTTGTGCCCCGGCTGTCTGATTACAATACTCTGGTCGCTCTCGAAAAGATCGGGCCCGAAGACCTGCGAAAGGCGCACGCCTGTATCCGCGAATGGGTCCGGCTGGGCAATCCGACGCCGGTCTATTTTACGGTCTCGGAGCTACAGAATGCGGCCGATGTATTCCCCATCGAATTTCATCAGATGACGGTGGCACATAAGGTGCTGTTCGGGATCGACGTCTTGGCAGATATGAATATCTCAGACAGGTTCTTGCGGCTACAGACCGAGTACGAACTCAGGAGCAAGCTTATATACCTTAGGCGTCAATACATCGCTGCATCGACATCGGTCGATGGCCTTAAAGGACTGATGTCGGACAGCTTATCAAGCTTTGCCGCACTGTTTCGTGCGGTTCTGATCCTCAAGGGCATGACGCCGCCGGCAACGAAACATGAGATCGTCGCGCTGACCGCGCGTGAACTTGGAATTGACGGGACGCCATTTGAAAAGATCTTCAACATTCGTGAGAATAACTTCACCGAAGAACTTAACGACCTGACCGCCAATAGATTATTTGGCGACTATATGGAGCAGATCGAGCGTGTGATCCACGCGGTCGATCAGATAGGAAAAGAGTCTTAGATTTAACAAAATGATATTAGGAGTAACTATGAAAAGAACGTTTTTACTGTTGGTAGTTATGATTGGGGCATTTGGCCTTAGCGGCTGCAGCTATAACGAACTCACGGCAAAACAGCAGCAGGTAAAGGGCAAATGGGCTAATGTCGAGAGCGCGATGCAGCGGCGCGCCGACCTTATCCCGAATCTCGTCGAGACCGCAAAAATGGCGGGCATTCAGGAGCAGGAGGTCTTTGGCCAGATCGCCCAGGCTCGCTCACGCCTGCTCGATGCATCGAATGCTGCGGGATCGGGCGCCGGCGGTGATAAATCGCCTGAGCAGAAACAGGCGGTCATCGACGCCAATAACAGTTTCGGTGGTACCATCGGGCGGCTCTTGAGCCTGCAGGAAAACTATCCTGTCTTGCGATCGAACGAGGCTTTTATGAAGGTGCAGGACGAACTCTCAGGTACCGAGAACCGCATCAACACCGCCAGGCTCGATTTTAATGACGCCGTAACGGGCTATAACACGACCCGAAATTCGTTTCCCGCTGTCATTACTGCGGGCCTGCTTGGATTTAAGGAAGAGCCGTTCTTCAAGGCGGACGAAGGTGCTAAGACCGCTCCGAGCGTCGGCGATGCCAACTCGATGCGGCGGCAGCAGCCGGCCGCACCGCCTGCGGCTGCACCGGCCAATACCACCCCAGCAAATTCGGCTCCGGCAAATAAATAGCTAGAAACCGCGGGAGTTGCACATCGAACAATGGTCGCAAGGCTTGCCGGGCTCGAACTGGCAAGCCTTCTCCTTGAATCGGCCGTCAAAAATAGAATCGGCTATCGCCTCGGCGATATTGAGCTTTTCCAGGCTGGGATGATCAGACCGCGGATCAGGTGCTTGGATCCTGACATAATGTGATGACTGTTCGAGTTTGTCGAGTCTGTGATTGATCTTTTCGATACTCGCGTAAAGGCTGGCGAGGTCACCAGCCGGCGGTTCGGCTGCAAGGATCTTGGCGATCTTGTCAGCAAGCTTTTGAGTTTCGGTGGAAGCCATGAACTTATCTATTGTCCTCGTTTAGCAGGTCAATGTAGTCCACGACCCCGACTATTGCTGAGTCGATCGCCGCTCCCGGCTTGCCGGTTGACGCAGTCGAGGCCGACCAACCTTCCTGAGCGATGATAACGATGTCGCCTTCGCCCGAGTTTACGGAGTCGAGAGCTATGCATGTGTAATCCATATCTTCGCCCTGGGGGGTGATCTGTCGGCAAAGCATGGCGCGAGTGCCCTCGTAACGCTGATTCTTCTGCGTCGCAACAACATTACCAATGACACGAGCTATTAACACAACTTAACCTTGAAATACGTGAGCATCCGAATCGATGATCCCGACTATAGTGCAGTCAGTCGGCGTCTCGTCGCGTTTGAACGGGAACGACGCTTCCTTGCCTCTGCACCAAAATACCAATTCGCCGACGCCCGCACCGACCGCATCCAACGCGATCATCGGCTTGCCCGACGGCTTAAGATCGGCGTTCATCGTTTGCACGATCAGGAACTTACGGCCATGAAGAGTCTCGTTCTTGACCGTTGAAACCACAGTTCCAATAACGCGTGCGATCTGCATTTGAGAATTTAAGCGTGGTAGTCGATCTCGTCGATAACGCCGATGATCGCGCTATCAACCGGGCAGTCTTTATTGCCCTCAGCCATGCGGGCTGACGAGCCGCCCACCACGATCACCTTTTCGTGAAAGCCGGCGCCGACTGTATCGACGGAAACAATATAGCCGCTCTGGTCAGTGCCGTCGAGATTGATCGGCTTGACGATGAGCAGCTTTTTACCTTGGAGCCGTTCGTCCTTTTGAGTGGACACGACTGTGCCCAAGATACGTGCAATTATCATCGCATTGATCAGCGTTTGTAGTCCGAGCCACAAGCAAAATGCCTGCCTCCGACCAACGCCCGCTATTTTCGTACGACAGGAAGCGTTTCGTCTACGCTTGAGTGGGGACGCGGAATGACGTGAACGCTTACTAATTCACCCACACGACGGGCCGCCGCAGCTCCGGCATCAGTCGCCGCCTTTACGGCCGCAACATCACCACGGACGATCGCGGTGACGAATCCGGCACCTATCTTTTCGTAGCTTACCAGCTGAACGTTCGCAGCCTTGACCATTGCGTCAGCGGCCTCGATCGTGGCGATCAGTCCCTTTGTTTCAACCATCCCTAATGCTTCTTGCATTCAGTTTGCTCCTGGAAAGTTAGTCAGAATTTGTTAAGTTTACCCTAACTTGGCCGCTTGGCTCAAAAGCTCGATCAATTCTTCGCGTGTAAATGATATCTTTGCTCCGTTCGAACCTGAAACGGACGGATAATCGACGTCGAGATCGCACGCGATATCAGCTTCGTGAAGATAGCCGCACGCCTGGCAGCGGGCGTTCTGCCCAAGAAAACCGGCTTTTTCACGTATGTGTATCAGCTTTTCGATCGCATCGGCAGGCAGGTCGTTCGCTCCGCCGAGTGCCTTTGCAAGGATCGCGATCTT
>CAZJFB010000047.1:9562-26427 GCA_964545145.1 uncultured Chloracidobacterium sp.
GTCGGCGTCGCCAGGACCGTATTCTGGTCCAGACGAATACTGACGTTTCCATCGAAAGCAACCACATGGCTGCGCTCATAGAGTAGTTTGCCGACCTCGACAATTTGTTTTCGAGCCGAAACTTCGTCCATAAAAAGGGAACCACAGATTAACACATCCTCACGGCGTCGTTAACCTGTGGTCCTTATTTTTGCTGTGATTACCTTTCTGTCTTTGGCGCGACTGGGGCACTTGGGGCGACAGGAGCGATCGGCGGAGGCGGAACCATCGAGTCGAGGCTCTCCTCAAGATCACGTCGCCACTGTTCATGTCCGGGATGTCTGGTCCGCATCGAATCCCAGCCCATGCTCTCCATTTCGTTCTTCAGCCGCAGATTCTCATTTCTGAGTTGTTCGAGTTCACCTCGCAGACGCTTCATCTCGCCCTTTTTTCTACACCTGTCTGCCCTAAAACGAGGCCCGCTAATGTCTACGAAAAAACTAGCGATGAGCAACCCGACCGCAAATGTAGCGAAAAAAGGTAACGCCCGTCTCAATATGCCCGAAATCCCTGTCGATCCCATCTGAATAATACTCCTGATACTTCAAAATTCGGAGGAAGAGTAATTTTGGATTCGCGATCACCAAAGATCGCTATCTCTATATACTATACCTAACCAGTACTACCGCAAAATAATTTCTGGTCTTATGTAAAAAATTACACCAATTCGACGAAATGCGTAGGATCTTCGTTGCCCTGAGTTTGAAATTGAACTAAACTTGACGTTTCAAGTGTGAAACAATGATCGCATATCTTTCCGGTTTACTTCTTGAGAAGCATGCTAATTCGGCTATCGTCGATGTCGGAGGCGTTGGATATGAAGTAACGATCCCGCTATCGACCTTTTATGAACTTGGTGAGGCCGGATCAGAAGTGAAGCTGCGTATCTACACTCACGTACGGGAAGACGCGATTCAGTTATTTGGTTTCAAGACACTGCGGGAGCGCGACCTTTATCTGCGAATGATATCGGTTCAGGGTATCGGCCCAAAGATGGGCATCGCTGTGCTCTCTGGCATGAACGCCGACGAGATCATCACAGCGATCCGCACCGAAAATGTAGCCCGCATCAAGTCGATCCCCGGTGTTGGCCAGAAAACCGCGGAAAGAGTGATAATCGAACTTCGCGATAAGATAGGCGAACTCTCATCTGGCGGCACAGCAAAGCACGAGGTCATTTTTGATGAGGCTCTGCCGATGGACGAGGTTTTCGGGGACGCACTTTCTGCCCTTGTAAACCTCGGTTACAACAAGCACTCAGCCGAAAAAGCTCTCAAGCAATCGGCCCAAGAAGGCACAGAGATGACGGTTCAAAAATTGTTGCGGCGCGGCCTGCAGATCCTCGCTAAGTGATCGTCAGGGTACCTCTTTTGAGCGGGGATCTGTGGTGTTGATGCGTCGAATACTACTGGAAATCTCAGACGACCTTCGAACGCTCGACCGCCGGGTAGTGTTTGCCTTGGTCTATGCCGCGATCGGGCTGACATGCATAACCTATCTCAAGGATCCGATCTATTTGCACGCGATATTGGCTCATACGCCGGTTGCACAGATCGGAGAAGAAGCCATCCGGCAAGACTCAAACAATCTCTACGCTTTGATCTGGTGGGTCGCAGTCTCGGTGTTCTTTTATTTTGTCGTGCCTGCGTTCTTCGTCAGTTTCGTCCAGAAACGGAAACTGAGTGAGATCGGCATTGCTTACCGAATCGAACCTGGGTTCTTAAAACTACTGGCTGTGTGCATCGTCATTATGCTGCCGCTCGTCTACCTGATGTCTCTTACAAACGGGTTTGCGACAAAATATCCCTTTTTGAAGGTTTTCAACGGCGCACCCTACCTCAGCACGACACTACTGATCTGGGAATTGGTGTATTTTTTACAGTTCTTTGGACTTGAGTTCTTTTTTCGAGGCTTTCTAGTCCACAGTTTGAGGCCATCGCTAGGTTACTATTCGATTTTCGCGATGACCGTGCCGTATACAATGATCCATTTCCAAAAACCGATGGCTGAGACCTTCGCCGCGATCTTCGCCGGTATTTTCCTCGGTTGGATCAGCTATCGAAACGGCACGATCTGGCTCGGTCTGGTGCTGCATTGCATGGTGGCATTCTCGATGGATATTTTGGCTCTGTATAATAAGGGCTTATTATTTTGAGGTAAGAATTCGATCGTCCCCTCCGTATCAACGATGACCAATGCCGCGGCCATAAATATTAGAAACGAAGATCTTTCGCCCGATGAGAGCCGGTTCGAGGCGACGCTGCGTCCTGCACAACTCGCTGAGTACATCGGCCAGCCGAAGGTCAAAGAGAACCTTCGCGTCTTTATGAAGGCCGCCCTCAAACGCCGCGAGGCTCTCGACCACATTCTGCTCACCGGACCACCGGGCGTCGGTAAGACCACGCTTTCGAATATTGTAGCCAACGAAATGGGCGCCAGTCTCAAATCGACTTCGGGTCCGGTGATCGAAAAGGCCGGCGACCTCGCCGCGATCCTGACGTCCCTGGAAGAGGGCGATGTACTTTTCATCGACGAGATCCACCGGCTCAATCCGGCGATCGAGGAAATTCTCTATCCTGCGATGGAGGATTACAACCTCGACATCATGATCGGCCAGGGCACGGCGGCGAGGTCGATCAAACTGGAACTGCCGAAATTTACGCTTGTCGGTGCGACGACTCGCCCAGGCCTTATCACGGCACCGCTTCGCGGTCGTTTCGGAATTATTTTTAATCTCGACTTTTACGGGGTCGAGGACCTGCAGACCATCTGTAAAAGGTCGGCTGGCATTTTAGGCGTTGCGATCGACGAAAGCGGCTCGCACGAGATCGCCAAGCGCGGACGCGGGACACCGCGTATTGCAAACAGGCTGCTTCGCCGTGTCCGGGACTTTGCCGAGGTCGATCATGACGGGTATATCACAGAACACGTAGCATCTGATGCTCTCGATCGAATGGAGGTCGACAGTTTTGGGCTCGACGAGATGGACACGAAGCTTCTGCGTACGATCATTGAGAAATTTGACGGCGGCCCGGTTGGGCTGGGAACGTTGTCGGCTGCGATCCACGAGGAAAAAGACTCGATCGAGGAGATCATCGAGCCGTACCTGCTTCAGATTGGATTTCTCAATCGTACTCCGCGAGGGCGAATTGCGACACGCCTCGCTTATGAACATTTTGGTCTCGAGAGCCTGATCCGAAGTGGAGACTCACCATCCTTGTTCGCTTAACGCTTATGAAGATCCTCGTCGCAAATGACGGCTCAGAATTTGGTGAGATCGCCCTCTCCGCCGCGGCTGACCTAGTGGACGCGTCTCGCAAAACTCACATCAAAGTAGTAACGGTGGTTGTACCTGACGCCGTTACTGATGTCGAGCGATTTATCGAGACAGCGCATCATATCAGTGACGTCTCCGACCCGCTGGTTGGACATGCTGAGGATGTAGGGGTCCGTTCGGCTGAGTACTTACGGAACAGGTTAGCCAAAGCGGACGTGGTCATCACGCACGAAGTTCTTGGCGGCTCTGCGGCACGTGCAATAGTGGAAAAGGCAGAGCATTGGCATGCTGACCTGATAGTCGTAGGGTCTCACGGACACAGTATGTGGAAGCGAACGCTTCTCGGCTCGGTCTCCGATCTTGTGATGCATCATGCAACGTGCTCCGTTCTTGTCGCCCGCAAGTAGTATGTGAGGCTGCTGTAATGTTTGTGGCGCGAATATCCTAAGAACTTCTGATCGTATATGGCTAAGCCGTTAATGTTGTCATTAGATGGGCATGAATTTCCTGTCAGTATTCGAAAGATCGACCGCGAACAGCTTTACGGTTCGGTTGAGATCGAGGCGTTCGACGAAAAGGGAAACCCCGCGAATCTTCTTGTATTGGCTGCCGACGGCAAAACGTTGTTGGACAAGGGCGGCACCGCGCTCGCAACGATCGATGAGTCGGGAAATTCGGTTGAGCGAAATACGTTGAGAGCGGTGAATCTCGAAGGCGGCGAATTACCGCTTGTGGAATCGTCGTTCTCGACGAGAAATGAATTGGCGGTAGCCAGTTTCGACGACTACCTTTCTCAACTGGTCAAATCGGTGTATATGCTCGATCCATTTGAGGACGGCGATATGAACTATTTGCTCGATCACTTAGCGTCCGGACTGATCTACCGTTTTCCGTTCAGCTATCGCGGTGGAACAGAGTACGACAATGCCTTCGTAATAGGTAACGGCCGCGACGCATTCATGGTCATAGGAAAGCAGGCAAAGTTTCAGTTCTCGAAGCTAAATCAAGCGGCCCGCCTCGACGCTATCGAGGAGGAGGAAATTTCGGGTGACGACTTAGACTTCGACCTCCTTTAGCTTTTGCCGCAAACAACACAGAGCTATGAGAATTGAATATATGCCAGGAGATCTCCACATTTTCTGCGTCATTCGTCACTTTGCTCTCCGTGTCCTCGGTGACTAATCTCTTATGGCGATCAATATTAGTAATACAAAGAGCCGCGATGCGGTTGTTGCTTTTGAGGCAGTTGTACCTAAACGTGACGTTGCTTTTGTCGATGTAAAGGGCAAGCCCGTGCGAACCCAGAAGCTGTTGAAAACCGATATAGATCACGACCTCCCGGCTTTGCTCAGAAAGAAAAAGGACCTTAATGCCATGGCAAAAGCCATCATCAAGGATGATCCGGAGATCGACATCGAGCACTTTGGGATGACTCTGACGGACACGTCGCGGGTATATGTTTCTAAGAAAGGGATCATTCACCTCGTCGATGAATGGGAAGTTATAAGGCATCCTGACGGAAGCGTTCGGGAAAGGCGGCAACGGCAAAAAGCGCCACAAAACATTCATACCGACATACCCCTAAGATGGAGCGGCAAGTTCATTAAGAAGGAGGATGCCGTGCATCGCTTTGTCTTTACGCACAAACGCCAGTTGATCCATGTGAATGGCCTTACTTACGATTTTCTATATGAGATGGCGAAGGAACTCCACGAGCGAAATTCGCTTATGCTCCTCCGAGGAGGCGAAAAAGCTGATCAACCTATAATCATGACTCGCGGAGCCAAGCCATATAACGCCTTTCTTGAGGGCCGTATCGATGGAGATAGCTACTTGCTGGTGCTGCAGTTATCCAACATGGAATTGAAACGGCCTGATCCGGCAGAAACAGAAGGTGGGCCCAATGGAAAGGACAAGTCAGCCAAGAATCCCGCGAGGAAGAAATGAACCTGGATTTCGACAAAGCTCGCCTGATCAAAAAGAAGGGGGACTATTACACCGGTGACTCTATCCACCTGGCCGACCCAGCGTTGCACGCGAGGTCACAGGATTACAAGCGCAACTTAAGCGGGCGGATGCGGGCCGTTTCTGCCCAAGACGTCCACAGAATCCATGCTGCTCGTGGATACCACGTCTCTCGAAAGTACGACGGAGAATTCTCGCTGTGTTTCTTTGACGGTGAACATTTGCTTTCAGTTAATCCCGGCGGAACGGTCCGCATCGGCTTGCCGTGCTTCCTGGAGGCGGAAAGGCTCCTCAAGGCCAGCAAGGTAAAGTCCTGCATACTTGGCTGTGAGATCTATATGCAGGACAACTCGTCGAAGGCTCTCAGAATTCATCAGGTCGTCAGTGTTCTGCGAAACCCGAAATCCGAAGTCGATATGTCAAAGCTCGGCCTGGCGGTGTTTGATGTCGCCGAATTTGATGGTGAACCGGTGACGACGACAAAGAGGTCGTTTTCCCTTGCGGAGAAGTGGTTCAATACGGGCAAGTTGGCACATGTAGTAGATTTCGCGATCGCCGATACGACGCAAAAGATAATGGAGCTGCTCACTGATTGGGTGATCGGCGAGGGGTCTGAGGGTATCGTTTTGCGACACGATACCGCCAACTGGTATAAGGTCAAGCTGCGCCACAATCTTGACGCTGCGATCATTGGGTACAGCGAGGGCAGCGATGAACGAAAAGGGTTACTCCACGACCTGCTTGTCGCGGTCGTTCGAAATGACGGGACTTTCCATGAACTGACCCGCGTCGGAGGCGGTTTCACCGACGAAGAACGAAAGTCGATCGCTGCCAACCTCAAGAAGCGGATCGCACCTTCCGACTATGTAGCTGTCAATAACGACTACGTCGCGTACGAAATGATCAAACCCGGTCCGGTGATCGAACTTTCGTGCCTCGACCTTATCACCGAGAGTGCACGTGGCGGCCCGGTGAATAGAATGGTACTCAAATGGGATGGTAAGCGATACAACGCCCTTTCTCGAATGCCGCTTGCAAGTGTGATATCACCTCAATTCGTTCGGATCCGAGACGACAAAGAGGCAACTATAGACGACGCCAATATCCGCCAGGTCACGGAAATGGTACCGGTCATTGGGACCGATAAGAGTGCGGAGGACACATCGTCGGCGCCGAGTCAGATCATGGAACGTGAGGTTTACACAAAACAAATGAAGGGAAATCTGATGGTACGCAAGCTCCTTATGTGGAAGACCAACAAAGATGAAAAGCCCGAATTTCCCGCATACGTCGTTTATCTCACCGATTTTTCTCCGAATCGAGCAGACCCGCTTCAACGCGAGATCCGCATCGCCGAAACCGAGTCTGCTGCCCGGAAGCAGTACGAACGCATGGCAGCCGAAAACTTCATCGGCGGTTGGGAGAAAGTAGGAAAATAATGGCCCGTCAGCCCTTCGTCGAATTTGCCGGCAACAAACGACTCCTCTGGATAGCCGAGGAATGGATACGTTATGCTCCGCGGTTGGCAGAATGGGCGATGGAGCGGATCGTCAACCGGCGGGATGTCTGGAGCCAGTACACGATCAAGAATGACCGTATCTCGGTGGTGATGCTACCCATCAAGGAACGTCGCAAACTTGGTACTGACATGGTCACGCTCACAAAGCTCGAGCGGCATTTTTCGGGTAGGTCACCGGCACATTTGATCGGACTCCATTCGATCTCGGACCATGCTACATGCAAGTGGTTTGCGATCGACGTCGACCTGCATGATGAGAACGTACGAGACGCGGACGAAATAATTGAAGCCAATAAGACGGCCATCTTTGAATGGGCCCGTCGCCTGCGGGAGAGAGGGATGGATCCGCTAGTACTGGACAGCAATGGCGAAGGCGGCTTTCACCTGTGGGTCTTGCTGGACGATGAGTATCCGCTTGCTGATGTATTCGACTTTGCGGACGAACTTCGAAGCGATTGGGCCGATTTTGGGCTGCCGCGAAAACCCGAGATATTTCCGCCTAAACGAGCCGTCGGTCCCGAAGATCTTCCCTATACATTAAGGCTTGCGGGACGTCACCACACTCGACCCCACTATACGCGGGTTTACAATTTCGATTTTGTCGACGAAAACGAATGGCTTGAGGGCGGAGACGCCATAGAGGTTTTGATCGCAACTCGCACCGCAAAACTGCCAAAGGACAAAGGATCAAAGAAGCGGCGGGAAATGACCGTTGCCCCGCAGCCAAAGAAAAGAAAGGCCGTTGCCCAGCGGCCAAGGGTTTGTTTGGACCTTGATGGCGTTATTGCTACTTATTCGACCTGGCGAGGTTTCGACCATATTGGCCCGCCGATCCCTGGAGCCCTGGATTTCGCTCGGCAACTCGCCGAGGTAGCTGACATCATTGTTTTTTCGGCACGGTGTTCGGGAGATCCTGGCCCGGACGGCGACATACCGCTGCTAACCGTTGGGCAGCTTCGCATCAAGATCATCGAGTGGCTTGAGAAACATCACTTTCCATACAAGGACGTGTATGTCGGCCAGGGCAAGCCGAGAGTGGCAGCCTTTATCGACGATCGATCTGTCGTGTGCAGGCCGCAGACGGACAACGACGCTTTCGATACTGCATTGTCGTCTGTATACAAGATCCTCGGCCGAAAACCAAAGAAGAAATGATCACTAGAAGAACGAAAGGCACTCCGAGTGGCCCCCGAACGCACCTTTTACACCCCTTTTTCGGGACTGCTTATTCCTCTTCGTCGTCAGCGGCCAATAGCGACGCACTCGTTACCAAGTCATCTTCGCCGCACTTGATCAGAGTGACTCCTTGCGCACTCCGGCCCGTCTCACGGATCTTGTCGACGCCGAGGCGAATCAGTTTTGCCTGCTGCGTAATGATCATGATCTCGCTGTCTTCCTCGACCGGGAACGCCGCGACGACCTTTCCAGTCTTCTCTGTCGTCTTCATATTGATGACACCGATCCCACCGCGTTTTGCGAGACGATAGCTGCCGACCGTCGTTTGCTTGCCGTAGCCTTTCTCAGAAACTGAAAGGATCTTCTCGGTTCCCTCCTGTGACACCGAACAGACAGAGACAACATAATCACCCTTACGAAGATTGACGCCCCGAACGCCGCGGGCCACCCGGCCCATCGGTCGCACGTCACTTTCATTAAAGCGAACCGCCATGCCGTCATGCGTTGCGATCAGTATCTGCCGCGTCCCGTCTGTTCGAATGATATCCAGCAGTTCGTCACCCGGATCTATATTGATCGCATTGATGCCACTAGCGCGAATATTTTGATAGTCGCTCAAGGCGGTCTTCTTGATAACGCCGTTCTTCGTGACCATCGTCAAGTAGACTTCCTCGCCAAAATCACGAACCGGCATCACCGCGACCAGCTTTCTTTCCGATGAAAGCTGAACGAGATTGACCACCGCCTTGCCACGCGCGGCGGCAGCCGCCTCTGGGATCTCGTGAACCTTGATCTTATAGACCTGCCCATCATCGGTGAAGATCATCAGGTACGCGTGCGTCGAAGCGATAAAGAGATGCTCGACGAAATCTTCATTCTTAGCCGTTGCACCCAGACGTCCCTTGCCACCGCGTCCCTGTCGCGAATATGTCGAGACGGGAGTGCGCTTGATGTACCCGGCCTTAGTTACCGTGATCGCAACGTCCTCATCCGGAATGAGGTCTTCGATGCTAAGTTCGACACCGGCATCAACGATCACAGTCCGACGAACATCGGCATACTGTCGTTTGACCTCTGTAAGTTCGTCAACGATCACCTGCCTCAGGACACTCTCGTTCTGAAGGATATTCTCGAGTTCAGCGATGTACTTGATGATCTCGGCATATTCGTCGAGGATCTTTTGTCGCTCGAGTGCAGACAGACGGCGCAGCTGCAGGTCAAGGATCGCTTGCGCCTGGATCTCACTGAACTCGAGGCTCGTGATCACCTTGTTGAGTTCCTTGAGGAACTGTTCCTTCGATTTGTCCCCCGTGACGCCTCGCCATGTCGAGATCTCGCTTGTTGTAGCGAGATTGGCAGTAAGCCATTGCCTTGCCTCGTCAACACTGCGCGAATTCCGGATCAGCGGAATAATGTAATCCAGAGCATCGATCGCCTTGTTAAGGCCCTCCAAGATGTGGGCACGCGCCTGTGCCTTGCGGAGGTCGAACTCAGTCCTTCGCCTCACGACCTCGCGGCGAAACTCGACAAATGCCTCGAGCATCTGCTTGAGGTTGAGCAGCTTCGGCTGACCGTCGACGATCGCGATGTTGATGATGCCGAATGACGACTGCATCGGCGTCAACTTATAAAGTTTGTTGAGTATGACCTGCGGGATCGCGTCGCGCTTCAGCTCGATAACGATACGCATGCCCTCGCGATTCGACTCGTCACGGATCTCCGAAACGCCATCGAGTTTCTTTTCGTGAACAAGTTCCGCTATTTTCTCGATAAGCCGGGCCTTATTGACCTGATACGGGATCTCCGTGACTACAACCGCGTCACGCGTGCGATCGCCGCGGCCGATCTCATCGACGACCGCTTTTGCACGCATCTGGATAACACCGCGGCCTTCGCGATAGGCGCGATGGATCTCTTCGCGGCCATAGATAAAGCCGGCGGTGGGGAAATCAGGTCCTGGAACGATCTTGATCAGATCGTTGACCGAGATCTGCGGGTCCTTGAGCAACGCGATCGTTCCGTCGAGGATCTCGCCAAGATTGTGCGGCGGGATCTTGGTAGCCATTCCGACGGCAATGCCCTCAGATCCGTTTACCAGGAGCAATGGGATCTTTGTCGGCAATACACTGGGCTCGGAAAGCGAATCGTCGTAGTTCGGGATGAAATTGACGGTTTCCTTCTCAATATCGGCCAGGACCTCATTTGCGATCTTGGCCAGGCGTACCTCGGTATAACGCATCGCGGCCGCATTATCGCCGTCGATCGATCCGAAGTTCCCCTGCCCGTCGACGAGCGGATAGCGCATCGAAAAGTCCTGAGCAAGGCGAACGATCGAATCATAAATGGCCGAGTCGCCATGCGGATGGTATTTACCCATCACATCGCCTACCGCTCGAGCCGACTTCCTGTACGCCTTGCCGGCCGTGTTGCCCTGCTCGAACATCCCGTAGAGAATTCTACGGTGAACCGGCTTAAGGCCATCGCGAACATCGGGCAGCGCACGGCCGATGATCACCGACATCGCGTAGTCGAGATACGATCGGCGCATCTCGTCTTCGATATTGATCTGGTTGCGTTCTAAGAGTGAGTCCATTGTGTGAAATTACCTATACAGCACCGGCCAGCGAAGGTGTGGAAAATGAGCAAAAATTGGAATATCCAGTGCCTTAACTATTTGTTTATTTTACAGGCGAAAAGCCTGCTTCGCAACCTCAAGCGGATTCCACTTTTTGGCTTTCCCGGGCCCTCAACAAACCTAACGATGTTGACCTCGCAATCACAACAGATACGATCAATGGAACGGGCGATACCCAAACCCGCGATCGAAAAGGAAAATAGGCGGATCCAGCGTATTTCCCTGCCTCTGCCGGTGCGTGTTGAGGTCAAGATCGACAAGGAAAATGGGTGGAACGAGGTTACGAGGCTGAGCGATGTGTCGGCATTTGGTGCCGGATTTTCGCTCAAACGCCCCGTAAAACGTGGCCGCCTGGTCCTGTTAACCGTACCTATGCCGCGGCAGCTGCGATCATTCGATTACAGCGAGCCGCAGTATCGCATCTGGGCAGTCGTTCGACGCTGTATTCAGGCCGAGAGCACCTCAGATCATGAATATTCCGTGGGGGTGGCCTTCATCGGAAAGACACCGCCCGCGGGCTATCTCGAGCATCCCTCAATGCTCTTTGACATCGCACACCGCGATGAAAATGAGGGATTCTGGCACATCGAACCGGCAAACCTTATGGCGGACGAAAGCGACCTGCCAAAGGAATTACGAAAACAGACCCGGTATTTCATTCCGGAGCAGCTGATCCTTTCACAGATCGACGAAAACGGAAATGAGATCTTCTCGGAAACCACCGTCACCGAAAATGTGAGCCTCGGCGGAGCCGCTGTTTTCACTACGATAAAAGCGGACGCCGGCACCTTCGTCAGGGTTTCGAGCGATCGCCATGATATCTCGATCCTTTCTGTCGTTCGCGGATCAAGGATCGGGCCTGACGGCATTACAAGACTACACATAGAGTTTATCGACCGATTTTTCCCTCTCGAAGGCATTGTCTAGCCCCGACGCCCCAGAGAGCCGTAATACTATGACTTACCAAAATCGCATCCGACCGGCCGCTCAGGCCGACCATCGGATCGCGGAAAGAGTGCCGGCAGAACTTAAGACCATCGTCCAGGTAAAAGAGGGCGACGGTGAGACCTGGAAGGAGGTCACCCGCGTGACCACCGTATCCAAAAACGGTGCCGGATTCTCACTGCCGCGTCCATGCGTTGTGGGCCGCCTAGTCACGCTCGTGATGCCCCTCGACCCTGAGCTTCGAGCCTACGATCTTGACCGCGAACTATACCCCGTAATGGGCATCGTCCAGCACTGTAATGCCGCGACCGTCGACGGCGTCACTGTATATCACGTCGGCGTCGGATTCATCGGGAAAGAGGTCCCTCAAAGTTTCAAGGACGATCCGTCGCAAAACTATCGGATCGCCGGTATGACCACGGAGGGCCTCTGGAAGGTCACCGAGGCCGAATCTCAATTCAAAAAGCGCCGCCAGCCACGATACTGGATCGGTATCGGCGTAACGGTCTCAACACTCCAAAGGGCAGGAAGCTCCGGACAAAAAGAGGAGACTCACACCATAAATATCGCTGCGGGCGGCGTTTCTGTCGTATCCACACTGCCTGCCGCTATCGGCGACAAGGTCAAGTTCGCATGCCAGCGCATCAACTTCTACGCGATCGCGATCGTTCGTAACCGTAAGGTCCGCAAGGATGAGCTGCCCACGCTGCACCTCGAGTTTGTCGATGCCCATTTCCCGGTCGATAAGGTGATCCCAAGCCAACCCAATGCAATGGCGGCATAATACCCAGGATTGCGGCCGTCGCGACAATCAACTATCTTACGAAGCGGGGCGATAAGGCTCCGCTTTTTTCGTGACGCAACTTCCGACATCCAAATATCCTTCTCAACTGGTCGTGGACCTGCTTCGTCTGATCGCCTATGTGATCAGTAAATCGGTCTGGTTCATCCGCTTTAGCGGCCGCGAAAATATCCCGGACAAATCCGTCGGCCCATTCCTTATCGCCGCAAACCACCAGACCTACATCGACCCGGTCTGGATCACGCTGCCTATGCGGCGTCGAATGCGTTTCATGGCGTATGACAAAGCATTCGAATGGCGGTACGTCGGCCCATTTATTCGTTATCTCGGAGCCTTTCCCGTTTCACTCGAGGTCGGCGGCACCCTGAAGGCGATGAAAGAAGCCATTCAGGCTTTGCGTGACGGTGCGATACTCACTGTGTTCCCTGAAGGCGCTCGCGAATTCGCAGACGGCCGATTCTTTACATTCAAGACAGGTGTAGTTCGGATCGCGATGCACGCGGGAGTTCCGATCCTGCCGGTGACCATTAACGGCGGCAATCATATCTGGCCGCAGGGCCAGAAGTATCCGCGGCTTTTCCGCCGCGTTGAGGTGGTCTATCATCCGCTGATCACTGTCACGGAAGATGAGGCCGTTGACAAGGACGACGACCTTGCCAAGTGGACCTCGATCCTCGAAAAAGCAATCGCTTCGAACTACCGGCCTTGAAGCTAGGGTTTGTTTGCCGTCGGCGTCCTTGAAGGCACCATCGGGGGCACCGGACGCGGATACCTGTTGCGCATCAGGTTCTGGAGCTTACGACGCTGTTCCGGAGTCAACTGGCTCGGATCGAAGCCCTTAGGAAAGGGATCAAATCCCGGCGGCGGAGCTCCCTGTACAGGTGGACGGTTAGGCTTGACGTTCATCGTCCGGACGGTCCCATCAGGATTGCGAGTAGTAATGGTCACGTTCTCAGGATCCTCCATATTGTCCAACTCGACGGTCATGTCCTTGCCGAGTTCAACCTTGGTCATGGGTTTACTTTCGACGGCAGCCTTAGTGTCCTTTCCGGTGTCCGTCGGACGATCAGCCGTCCCTGCCTGTTTTGGCGGTTCATTGGCACCGGCTGTTGGATTAGACGTTGTCGGGCCTGAGGTGATCGCAACATTCGATGCATTTGCATTAGGAGCCGCGGAATTCGCATTTGTCGCGACCGGGACCGTGGAAGTCACATCTGTATTGGAATTATCGGCGGTCCCAGCACCAAATACAGACGGCTTGAAAACATAAATACCGCCCGCAACCGCCGCCCCGACAAGCAGCACCGTCAGTGCACCTGCCGCGACCGCCAGGCCGCTGCCGCGCCGCTGCGAAGCGTCGGTTTTACCGCTTCGAACAGATGTCGCCTGCGACGGGTCGCCGCTCATTACGGCGGTTCGGATGTCGAATTGACGCAAAGGCTCGGCGTGAGTCGCGTCTGACATTAACTGCGTCGGCTGGGCGAATACATGGGCCGCCGTCGGTGCCTGGGCAAACGTCGCACCATCGGTCAAATAGGCATAGTTCTCGCTCTCCATCAGCATCTTGCGCATTTCAGCTGCTGACGAAGGACGCTCGCTGGCGTTCAGGTCCAAGGCTTTTTGCAGAACGCCCGCGACCCCTGCAGGAACCGCCGGATTGACGATATTTGCCGGTACGAGCGGATCCGGCCTTTGGCTGAGGACCGCCATGGCTCGCGTCAACGCATCCTCGGGCGCAACATTCGTGATCAGGTGGTATAGCGTCGCGGCGAGCGAGTAAAGATCGCTGCGCGGGTCGGTCCCGGTGCCCTGGATCTGCTCGAGCGATGCATAATTCTTCGAATAGCCGAATATGCTCTTCGCAGCTGTCTGATGGCTGGCGTCGGTCGGATTACCTTTGGCCAGGCCGAAATCGAGCAAAATTATCTGCCCGCGGGGCGTGATCTTGAGATTCTGCGGCTTGATATCGCGGTGAATGACCGGGATCTCCTGATTGTGGAGATAGTCGAGCGCGTCCAACAGGTCATGAGCCCAGCCGACGACCTGCTCGACCGGGAACGGCCTTTGATCGCGTTCCAGGATACTTGCGACGTCGTCGCCCGGAATGTACTCCATCACGAGGAACTGACCGTTCGACTCCTCAAAATGGTCGCTGACCCTCGGCAATGCGCTGTGCTTCAGGCTGTTCAGCAGGCGAGCTTCGCGCTCGATCGCTTTGCGGAAGTTATCGTCCATGCAGAGCGTCTCTTTGATCGCGACCGTGCTGCCAAAGCGCTCGTCGGTCGCAATATAGACTGCTCCCATGCCGCCTTGGCCGATCTGTTTATCGATCTTGTACCGCTGCTGTAATGTTGTTCCGGCCTGGATCATCGCGTGGTTCCCTGCTATCGAGATTCGCCTATAATACTATAAAACTGAGAAAGATTAATAACGATCAAGGCAGGGTGAGAACGCACCTATCCTGCCTGTCAAGTGATACGTTTGACGCCGAAACAATGTTCTTAGTTGTAGTAATTTGCCAACCGTTCCTCCCGGGGCCGCTCTCGCAATGCACCGCTCCTTCAAAC
Organism: uncultured Chloracidobacterium sp.; assembly: GCA_964545145.1. Lineage (GTDB taxonomy): Bacteria > Acidobacteriota > Blastocatellia > Pyrinomonadales > Pyrinomonadaceae > OLB17. The sequence goes on from CAZJFB010000047.1 coordinate 24,488, forward strand.
GGTGCCAAGTTTCGTCACCCAGTCCTCGGTCAGGTCGCACCATATGGCGAGGCCCTGCCACTTGCCGTACTTTCGATAATGACGCTCGATCTTCTTGTCAGGACACGGTTTCTCCTTGTTGTGCGTCTTGTAGAACTGAGACCTTAGGAACGAATCCAGGGCAAGTCCGTCGTACCGGCCGACGAGCTTGAGCAGATTGTCGGCGGCGTAATCGCCGACGCCCTTGACCTTTTTCATCTCTTTTCTCAATTCGGCGGTCGGCATGTCGGAGGTCAGCCAGGCCTCGGGATCCAGCTTGCCTGATGCAACAGCCTCTGCAAGCTCGATGAAGTATGGCGACCGATAACCCGCCTTGATCTCTGTTCGGTAGAAACCCTCGTTCATCGAGGCCATCGCGGCGGCTGTCGGAAATGCGTTGGCTGTGGTTCCGGGGCCGAGCTTTTCCACCAGGTTGCTGACCATTATCTTTGTCAGTCCCCAGGAACAATTTGTGGTGCAGATGGTCTTGACCAGGTCTTCCCAAACGGTCGGCGAGCGCATCAATCGCCCCGCACGATGGCTCCCGATCCAGCAAAGCCGCTCGCAATCCGCCACAGATGAATAGAATTCAGAAAGGTCGTCGTCGAGACGCAAGAGATGGCGAACGTCACGGACGATCTTGGCTTCCGATATCGCTTTACCGGCAAGTTCAATGGTCAGCACGCCGTTCTCTTCAAAGATCGCTCCCGGCACGGTCTTCTTTCCGTCGCTAAATACATAGCTAAGCCGCCAATTCTCTTCGTCGAGGGCGAACGGTGGCAGCTCAGACCAGCCGTGGCTGCAAACGGTCGCCCGAAAGCTGAAATCATCGGGAACCGGGATCGTGATCGTATACTTACTGAGAGTCACCATTCTTTTTCGCCTGTACGCCGTTTGTCCGGACAAGTGTCGGACAGTGTCCGGACAGTGTCCGACCGTTCAATCGCCGATTGAACACCTATCTGATTGATATATTTAGGGTTATCTGCCATTTTTCGCCATGTTCAATGTTCAATTGTTTTTTCGAGTAAACATCACAATTTACTGAGAATTTTTGCACTTTCGCAAAAATCGGTATTGAACATAGCATATCTGTTGCATCAATGGCAATAGTTTTTATTCATGCTATTTGAGATCGAATTGCGGACACCCGAGTCCGCACCGCCGGCCCCTCCAGCCAGAATGCTACTTGGAAACAACCTGTCGTTTCTCGGAACGTGGGGTTCGGGCTTCGCTCCATTAGGAGCGATATGTTTGTAGAAACGACGCGATAGGACCGTCAAAGAGCTCCGTTGGAGCGGCACCCTTGCTTATTCAGCGATCTTATGCCGCCCCTACGGGGCGTGTAGTAATTGGACGGCATTTCCTACAAACATTTGGCTCCTACGGAGCCGGTATTGGGGCCGATGTGTCTTCTTCGGGGGCAAACGCGTATGTGGCCGAACGCGATTTGCCTAGCATGAACATGAACCAAGGCGAGGCACACCCAAGGAAGCTTGCGATAGAACAATCGGCTCCCTCGCACGAGTCAACTTCGCCCCGCCGCGGGAACCCTCGTAACCGGTGCCTTCATGATGCATTTCGCGTTGATCGCATCGCCCGTTTACATTTCTTTACATTTTATCGACTTTCGCAGTATATTTGTCGTCTAAGAAAAGTAGTTATTTCTGGGGCGGTTCCGGCCGCGAACAAACTTCTTGTAAAAGTCGCGGGGTTGGTGTAAATTTGAACTGTAAAACATTTTTGTACGGCCACGATCCGATAGCTTCACCGGCCGGAAATCACTCGTTCAGAACAGCTTGTTTACCGATCAGGAGGAATGGTATGAAGAGCGAAATATCGCGTAGTTTATGGCGAATTTTAGCTGCATTGGCGTTTGTCGCCGGCTTGACCGCCGGTATCGCCGCTCAGGGCGAGGTCGA
>CAZJFB010000048.1:0-26348 GCA_964545145.1 uncultured Chloracidobacterium sp.
TTTTTGTCAAAGGGTTTGGGCAGGTCGGTGTAGAAATACATATGATCGAGGCGGAGTTCGCTGAGGCGTTTGCGGCGGAGCAGATAGTCCGAAAAGCGCTCGACCTGACGGATCGGATCGATACGGTCAAAGATGCTCTCCTGAATGTCGGCACTCGACGGTGTAACGCGGTCTATCGCACGGCCGATGATCCGGCCGCGAAGGTCAGTCGCATTCGGAATAGTGACCTGCATTCCGCCAAAGCGGTTGATCAGATCCGGAGTCCGTCCCAAAGAGCCATAAGCATAGATCCGATGCCTCGCGTAATCTCGAGCTGCGTTTCCGGCAAGCGTCGAGAGGCTGACCGAGCCAAATCGCGTCTGCAGGCCCGACCATCGGAAGGAGTTGGCGGCGGACGCGATGCCGATGCCCGCCCGGGCAAAGCTGAGGGCCGATGTCGCGATGCCGCCGTACCGAAAATAGAGTGCCGCCGCACGAAGGGCTATCCCGGCGACGACGCGAAAGACGCCGCGTGCCGGAGCCGTGTGGCGGGCACGCCAATACTCGGGCCGTTTAGGATCTTTGACGTCAAATGCCGCTATCTCGCTCCGCCCGCCGACCACGGCTTTGCCGCTTTCGTTGATGAGGACGAATTGCGCGTTGTCGATCTTGTGGTCGCGTTTGGCGATACGCTTGCCCGAGCGTGCGTCGATGGTGATCAGGTCGTCCTTATCGGCGATCACGATCGTGGCCGCGTCGGCAAAAACGAAGTTCGTCAGCCCTTTGTCGGCACCTTTATATCGCCAAAGCGTCTTGCCGTTCGCGGTATTGATCGCCGACACGCCGAACGGGCCTTTTTCCTTAAGCTCGCCGTCCTTGAGCCGGGTGAACTGGCCGCCGGTCCGAACAAATAGCGTGCTGCCGACCAGTGCCATCTCTGCACAGATACCGAGGTCGTCGGCTTCCCAATCCTGTTTGCCGGTGCGCCGGTCGACCGCACGGATCTTGCCCTTGCCGGAGATATAGACATGCTCATTGTCGAAGACCGGATCGGCCTCGGTCAACGCGAGGCCATCCTCGTTGATCTTGAATTTCTCGCGCTCTTTTTCTTGCCCGGTGCGGGCGTCGTACGAGGTCGAGCCTTCGTAAAAGAGAAAGAGCCTGCCGTCGAGCAGCAGCGGAGCACGGTAATTGTCGAGCGTGTAGTCGATATCGCCGAGCCCGTCGCCAAAGCGTGTCGGCATCATCTCTATCGAATTATCGAGGTCGCGTTTCCAGAGTTCGTCGCCGGTGGAGAGTTGAAGTACGTGGACGGCCGGTTTCTTTTTGAAATTGTCGTCCGCCTTGCCACGCGGATCTTTGACCATGACCACGGCGATCAGGTCGCTATCGGGATCGGCGGCAAGCTGCATAACGTCGCCCTTTACCTTTTCGCTCTGCCAAAGCCGCGAACCTGTGAAAAGGTCGACCGCCTCGAGCCGCGACTTGCTGCCCTCGTCACGGCTGAAAAGTATCACGTCGGTGTCGGGTATCGGCGTGACCGCGGTTTGCTGGATCTTGCCGGTCGATCGGCGCCATATCTGCTGGCCGGTCCGGCCGTCGATCGCGTAAAGGCTCCGCTCCGTGCCGGCCAGAACGATGCCAAAATCGGTGGTTTGATAGAAACGGACTGACGAGTCTAAATCCGCTTGCCACGCGGGCTGGGCGGGGGCAACGGCGGCAAAGATGAACAGCATGCAAAACAAGACAACAGCTGTTTTCATGCCTTCATTTTACCGCCAAATTCTATGTAGCGAAAGGTTTTAGTTGATCCGGTATGCTTTGTCCTTCCATACGATCACGATGGTGCCGCCGATGTCGTCGGCGATCGAGCGAAGTCCCTTGTCGAGGTTCTTGTATTGGTCGGTGCCCCGACGTACGCTGGTCGTCGATTGGCCCTTGTAAGCACGGTCGTACCATGCACCGTTGCGGTTCTCAAAGGTCTTGCCGCGAACGACGCGGGTCACGGGCATGTCAAAGATATTGCTTTGAACTTGGTTCGACTGATTCTGGACCGGTCCGGCACTCCGAACGGGGCCTGCTTTTGCGGGCGGTGCCGGCATGTCTCGGCGTGATTCTTCGGCGAGCTTTCGCTTTGCCAGAGTCGCGTCTTCGTCCTTGGCTTCCTCGGTACGCGCCGCTCCGGCAACGGCTCCCGGCTGGGTCTTGTCATCGACAGGAGCAGGTGGTGCGGCAGCGACAGGCTTTGGCTGCTCAACAGCAGGTGCAGCAGCCGTTGCGATCTCCTTTTCGGCCTCGGGTTGAGCCGCGACACGGCTGTCGAGGTTGCCTTCGCCCGAAGCCGACGGGCCCGCGAGTCCTTTGTTCACCGACATCGGCTCGGCAGGAACTGCTGCCATTGTATTGGCGGAATTCGCGGCCATTGCGGGGACATTCGCCGCAGCGGCATTGGAATTCGATTGCGGTGCAGCATCGGAATAGGTGGGGATGTTTGAAGTTGCTGCCTTATTGCTCGACTGAGCGATGCTGGCATTCGAGTCTGCGTTTCGGTTCTGCAGAACGACATATCCCAGAATACCCGCAAATGCGATGACCAGAACGCCCATCGCCATCGCGAGGTTGGGAGTGCGGAAAAGGCCGCGGTACCACGGGGCCACCTCGGCGGCCGGAGCAGAAACGACTTCGGCGACTCCAACGGCTGCCATCGAAGCCGCCGTTTGATGCATAAGTATGCTGTTAGAGAGTAACTTTCGACACCTGTCGCAATCCGCGAAATGCTCGGTGTACAACCGACGCATCTTATCGGGAACGGCATTTTCGACAAACGCCGCGATCGCGTCGGCGTCGAGGTGCTTAGGCTTGTCAATGGGCTTATCGCCTACAAGCACACCCCGGCCGCTCCGCCGCAGGATCGCATCAATTTCTTTGTCGAATTCCAGTTCCATCTTTCAGTTAGCCACAGAGCTCACAGAGAACGTTGAGTCAGAGAAGATATCCTTGTTGGTATCCATGACGTTAACCCATATCAGCCTATACTCGGTGACCTCTGTGGCACAGGTTTTTCGTAACCCACTATGAGAACGTCTCACATCCAAAAATCTTGCACCAGCACGAGCAGCGTCAGCGCCGCGAACATCGTCTCGAGATTCACGCCGAGACCGGCGGCTGTTTCGCTCAGGTATTTTTTTACCTCGTTGTCGGTCCAGCCGTGCTTGTTCTTCAATTCCTTTTCGACGCACTTGCGGATGTCGCCCTGCACGCGCGCGAGTTTTCGGCTGGCGGTCGCTTCATGATAACCGAATGTCGCGGCGATATCTTTCAGTTTGAGATCGTCGAAATAATAGAGTTTCATCACGAGTCGGTCCTCGGCGTCGAGGCCCGCGATCGCCGCTTGCAGAGCTTCAGTCACGTCGGCCTGCGTGCGTGTCTCGCTCAGAAGTTCCTCGGGATTGTCGGCGTGCGAAGCAAAATGATTGTTGTCGCTGCCCGCGGCCTCGTTGGCGAGATTCTCGAACTCGCGGTCCTCCTCGATCTGGACGAACTTCGATGTTTTACGAAACTGATCGACCGCGAGCTGAGACACAACGGCACGCAGCCAGCCGGCGAGGCTGCCGCGGCCCGAATAATAAGCCAGCTTACTCTTTTTGTTGCCGTCGGCATCGATGCGAAGCCCGTAAAGCTCGGCCCAAATCGACGACGCGAGGTCCTCGGCATCCTCGGCATTGGACGAGATCTTCCTTGCTGCAGACTTTACGGTCGAGTCGAAATTGGCGACCAGGTCTTCCCACGCTCGTTCGTCGCCGCGTTCGCAGGCGATGATCAGGCAGAGATCATCGGCACGGATCTCCTCTACGAACTGCTTGATCTCGGCATGCTCGGGCGGATCGTCGGCCGGAAAGAGATATTTTGCAACTGCCGCGGCGATCCGCGGGCGAACGTCCGTCGCCGCGAGCCCGCGAGCATTCTCGGCACGCGCCATCAAATAAGCGACTGCCTCATCGATCGTAGGATTGAATTTTTCGGCGATCGGACTCATCGAGAAGTTCTAGTGATTTTAGCACCGATTGGATGTAAGCTGGAACGAATCAAGTTGTTTGCCGTCTAAGCTAATATATATGAAACAAGTTATCTGTGGTATTGGATTAATATACGCTTTCTTCGGTTTTGTCGTTGCACAGTCGAGTCCCCTAAAGCAACGACTACCTTACATTGAATTTTACGATTGTCTTAGGTGCGATGACCAAATAATTTTGATTCCACCAACAAAGTATCCTGGACTCGTTGGCACAGGCCCCAACAATTACAATGGGCTTGTGTCCATTCAGGTGATCGTCGGTGTTAATGGTGATGTTGAAATGGCGACGGCCATTGCAGGACATCCGTACTTTCGGCCAATTGTCGAAACTGCGGCTTTTGGCGCAAAATTTAGACCAACCGATGAAAAAGGAAATCCAATTAAACGTACCGTGGTCCTTCGGTATCAAGTGGTTTCAACTGCAAGAAAACCGGTTCTACCCAAGTCCCTTCCGGTGCTTAACGGAATGGCCAGCTACTTACCTCGGCCGGAGTATCCAAACAGAGCTAGGAGAACTTGTGCAAATGGGCCAGTTGAGGTTGAGATTTTGATCAATAGATCTGGAAGGGTTCAACGAGCTAAGGCAATCAATGGCGAGCGAATTTTGCACAGGTCAGCGGTGAGGGCCGCAAGCAGAGCTCGATTTGGCAGAGTGAATGATATGCCGCCGATTGAATTGAAGGGAATCCTGAGATATGTCTTCCAATACCCACAAGGGTGTTCGGTGAGATTACTCTCCCAAGCTATTTCAGGTGCTTCCGCAAAAACGAGATGATCTTGTATCCGTCGATATAATTCCACGGCTTTTCGCCGAGCGTGTAGTGGCCGCAGGGGAGGACGGTTTCCGTGTGGTCGATGTTATATCGGCGCAAGGCTTCCATCGTCTCGAGCGACAGGTCGTAGGGAAATGTAAGGTCGTACCTGGTGTAAATATACCGTTGCGGGCGGGCGGGCAACGCTGCAAGCTTCGGCATGTATGTAAGCGGCGAGATCGGCAGCCACATCTCGCGAAGTTCCTCGAGCGAAACATGCTTTTCGAGCGACTCGCGGACGTGATATGTGGAGAGTCCGTTCCAGACAACGTCTGAAAAGTAGCCCGACACGTGATTAAAGACACCTGCGTCAATATCCGTGTCGTGAACAAATGCGAGAAACGCGGTGCACGAACCGATGCTGGTGCCAACAATGCCGACACGTTCGTAACCCTGCTGCTTGAGCCAATTGACCGCAGAACGCGTATCAAGCACGGCCTGCCTGACGCTCTGCAGCGTGCGGCCGATATTCGGTGCGACAAGGTGGTCTGCCCGTTCGAGGTCGTCGGGCATTCGAGTCTCGTGGTAGGGCATAGTTAGCCGCAACGCAGAAACGCCGACGCGGGCAAATAGCCTGGCGAGATCAAAATAAGTACCCTCGCGAGCATTCCAGTGGGGCAGAATGACGACCGCCGAGCGTTTGTTCTTTTCAAAAGGGAAGAAATGTGCGGTTACCTTATTATTTACGTGGTCGGGCGTTTCGATGGCTGAAGTCCATTCGAGAATGTTCTGTACGGGATCAAGCCTAAATTCCAGGCCCTCGGGCAGTGCAAAATACTCGTCGCTTCTCGCGACCCACTCGGCTGAGAGCTCTCGGAGTGCTTCTGACGGGTTGCTGCCGTTCGCATTCTCGATGACATGTTCGGTGCCCCATTCGAACGGCCTTACGACGCGATTGTCGTTCAACATCGCGAAGTACCGCTCACGTTTGTGCATGTATGATCTCAGCATTGCTTGGCGGCTAGTTCTTTCCCGCCGCTGCCGACTTTGCCTTGTTGACGATCTTTTCGTAATAGGCGATGTACTGCGGAATGATCTTTTCGGTCGAATACCTCTGAACGGCAAGCTCGCGGCCGCGTTCGCCGAAGCTCCTTCTCAAGCCTTCGTCGCCAAGCAGCTTGAGCGTGTCGGCAGACATTTTCTCAACATCGCCGACGTCGCTGAGAAAACCGGTCTCGCCTTCACTAACTACCTCGGGAATGCCGCCGATGCGTGTCGCGATAACGGGAACCTCACACGCCTGTGCCTCGAGGGCCGCGAGGCCGAAGGACTCCAATTCCGAGGGAAGCAGGAATACGTCGGCGATACCGAGATAGTCCGATATGTTCGCCTGTTTGCCGACAAAGATCACATTGCCGTTCATCGCGAGCTGTTCGGCACGATAGCTGACGGCAGAGAGCTCAGGGCCGTCGCCGACCATCACAAGTTTCGCGTCAATGCCTGCGTTACGGACCTTGGCGAGGATCTCGACGCAATCGACAGGACGCTTGACATGCCGGAAATTCGAAACGTGAACTAGAAGCCGTTCGCCATTTGGGGCAAGTTCCTCGCGGAGCGGCGAGTCCGGAAGCCGCTTGTAATGCTTGCCGCAAATGAAATTAGGAATGACCTCGATCTCGTCAAAATCAAATGTCTCGATCGTCGCCTGCTTGAGAAATTTCGACACGGCCGTGACGCCGTCCGATTGCTGAAGCCCGTACCGAGTGATGGGCAGGTACGAGCGATCGGCCCCGACGAGCGTGATATCCGTGCCGTGAAGCGTTGTTATTACCGGAACGTAACGCTTTTGCTTTATCGACTCGCGGGCCAGGATCGCCGAGATCGAGTGCGGTATCGCGTAATGAACATGGAGCAGGTCGAGTTTCTCGGCACGGGCGACGGTCGCCATTTTTGTCGCAAGGGCCAGATCATACGGCTGATGTTCGAACAAAGGATACGACATCATCTCGACCTCGTGGAAATGGATCCGTTCATTCAGCTCGGTCAAGCGTGTCGGTAGGAAGGACGAGATAAAATGCACGTTGTGCCCGCGCTCGGCGAGGTCGCGGCCGAGTTCTGAACCGACGATGCCGCTGCCGCCGTAAGTTGGATAGACCGTAATGCCGATGTTCATAGCACTTGCCTCAGCAATCCATAATCGTAACAGATTTAGTTACAAAACTAAATGCGTTTTCTACGCGATCGGCGTCACCGAGCCCTTGGGCCTGATGAGGTAAACGATGCCCGAATAGTCGTCGGTCAACAGAAATGAATTGGCGCCGATCTTCATGATGTCGCACGGTCGGCCGACGACCTTGCCCTTTTGCAGAAAACCGGTGATGAAGTCGTGCAGCTTCTCGCCCTTTCGCATGATCACGACCTTGTAGCCATGGCCGATGGCCCTGTTGGTTGAGCCGTGAAGGGATACAAGGAACGCGTCCTTGATCGGCGGGGCCGCGTCGGCGTCGTTGAAATAATCAAATCCGAGTGCCGACGACCGTGCCGGGAAATAGGCGTACGGAGCGGGTACGTTCGAGCATTGGCCGGGACGTTTGAATTTAGGGTCCGCAAATATCTTACCGCCCGACGAATGGCAGTAGGGCCAGCCGTAATCGGCACCGTCTTTGAGTGCGTAAAAGGTCTCGTCCGGCTTTTGCAGTCCGAGATGGTCCGAGCCCTGATTCGTCGCAAAGACAAAGTTGCCGATCGCCCTGAGCCCGACCGCGTTGCGCAGCCCGCGTCCAAGCTCGCGCTGACCGGAGCCGTCAGGGTTCATCTCGATAATGCTAGCACGCACCTTTTCCTTTTCGACACAGGCGTTACATGACGAGCCGACCGATACGTATAGTTTGCCGCCCGGCGAGAATGATATCGTTCGTGTCAGGTGCCAGCCGCCGTATTTGTAGCTTAGGCCGTAATCCGGAAAGGTCGCTAGTACCTCGGGCCGCGTGTCTGTTGGCTTGGTCTCACCGGCAGTGAATTTCCGACGCGTGAGCTGATGGGTCTCGGCCAGATAGAACCAGTCCTGGCCGTCTGCGTCGCGATAGAACTGGCAGCTATTTGGATTGCGTAGGTTCACCATGTACGGAATGACGCGAGCGAATTTGCCCTTATCGGCATCCCAGCCGTCGAGAATGTAGACCGTACCGCGCTTATTGTCGGTCAGGTTAAACATATCTGTTACGAAGATCCGTCCGTCAGGGGCTTTTGCGAAGAAGCGTACACGCTTGAGCCCTTCCATCGCCGGGATCATCTCGAACCCCTCGGCGAGATTGAGCGTGAACGACTTGCCGTTTTTCAACGCGATGTTAGTGGGCACGAGTCGCGGCTGTGCGGAGCAGACCGCGGCAAATGTCAAAATCAATAGTATCGATAGCTTTTTCATTTCGTTCGTGATATTCGTGTCTTTCGCGGGTAAAAATTATGAAAACCGAAAAATTCCTCGTTAAGGAAGACTCTAAGCTCGACCTCAAAGATCACCCCACAAGTTACTCTGGCGACTACAACGACAAGAACGAAGCTGTCGAGGATCTTCAGAAAAACGTCAGGCGGATGGCCGAACTCCAGGACATTCTCTATGCACAGGATGTTTACTCACTTCTCATCATTTTTCAAGCGATGGACGCCGCCGGCAAGGACGGAGCCATAGAGCACGTGATGTCGGGCGTCAATCCGCAGGGATGTCACGTGGTCTCTTTCAAACAGCCGTCGAGCGAGGAGCTTGATCATGATTACCTGTGGCGCTGCCAAAAAGCCTTGCCGGAGCGGGGTAAGATCGGTATCTTCAACCGCTCGCATTACGAGGAAGTTCTCGTTGTCCGCGTACACAGCGGCATCTTGCAGGGGCAGCAGCTTCCGGCCGATGTCAAGGCCGACAAGGATGTTTGGAAGAAGCGGTTCAAGCACATCCGGGATTGGGAAGATCATTTATACGAGAACGGCATCCATGTGATCAAGTTCTTTCTAAACGTCTCAAAGGATGAACAGAAGAAACGGTTTCTTGAACGCATCGAGCAGCCTGACAAGAATTGGAAATTCTCTATGGGCGATGTAAAGGAGCGTGCGTTGTGGGACGATTATATGAAGTGTTACACCGAGGCCATTGAGGCCACATCGACCGAACGGTCGCCGTGGTACATTATCCCTGCGGATAAGAAATGGTTCACTCGATTGGCGATCTCAGAGGTGATCGTGAAGAAACTCGAGTCGCTGGACCTGGCCTATCCGGTACTTACAGACGAACACAAGGCAGAGCTTGCAGAAGCGAAGAGACTATTAGAAAGCGAGAATTAAACGATTAACAATGGACTGGAAAATATTCGGTACGGCGTTCTTGACCTTATTTTTGGCGGAGCTGGGCGACAAGACCCAACTCGCAGTAATTACGATGACCGCGAGCACAGAGTCTAAGATCTCGGTCTTTCTCGGAGCGGCCCTTGCATTAGTTGTGGTTACCTTGCTCGGAGTACTCGTCGGGGGTGTGCTCAGCCAGTACGTGCCGACTGAATGGCTGCAGCGGATCGTCGCTGTAGCATTCATCTTGATCGGTGTGCTGATGCTATTAGGAAAGTTGTAAGTTATTTCTTAAGCCGGCTCACAAACTTCTGACGAAACTTGGCTACCTTTGGTGCGACGACTGCCGCACAATATGGCTGGTTCGGGTTGTTGGCGAAATACTCCTGATGATAGTCCTCGGCCGGCCAGAACTTGTCGAAGGCCGTTACCTCGGTCACGATCGGGTTGTCGTAGATGCCCTCGGCAGTGATCTCGGCGATGATCTGCTCGGCGGTCTGCCTCTGATCGTCGCTGTGAAAAAAGATCGCTGAGCGGTAGGAGGTCCCGATGTCGCCGCCCTGGCGATTCAAGGTCGTCGGATCGTGGACGGTGAAGTAGACGCGAAGCAGATCGGCGTACGACAGGACGTCAGGATCGAACTTGATCTGAACGACCTCAGCGTGTCCGGTCGTCTCGGAGCAAACTTCCTTGTAGGTCGGGTTGTCCTTGTGCCCTCCGGAATAACCGGAAACTACGTCTTCGACGCCCTGAAGGTCGTCAAACACAGCTTCCACGCACCAAAAGCACCCGGCAGCCAGAGTTGCCGTCTCAAGTCCTGCCATGACTATGCGCTCGCCTCGGCCTCACGCGAGATATACATGATCCTTGTGCAGTTTTCACAGGTGATGATCTCGTCGCCCTTTTTTACGTTGAGCTGCACCTGCGGTCGGAGCGAGATAAAGCACGCGCTGCACGAACCGTTGATCACCTCGGCAACGGCTATGCCGTCGCGGCTCCTCTGGGCAAGGCGGTCATAGACCGATGCCAACCGGGCCGGCAATGTCGCAAAAGCCTCAGCCCGTTTCGCGGTGTCCTTTTCAAACTCAGCCTTGTCAGTTGCAAGAGCTGTATCAAAGTCGGCTAGTGCGGCGTCCCGCTTAGCATCCAGCGTGTTGATCTCTTCGGCTCGATCCTCGAGTTCCTTTTGAACGCCCTCGAGCTCATCCATGATCTCTACGATCTGAGTTTCGAAGGCAGCGATCTGTTTTTGCCCCGTATCGATGTCGCGCATTGCCGTCTCATACTCTTTCTGATTCTGAGCATGCTTGAGATTGCGGTCCGCGCGTTCAAGGTAGGTCTTGCTTTCGGCGATCTGCCGCTCGAGGTCGGCTCGCGAAGCATTTAGTGAATCCCGCTTGTTCTGTATCTCGCGAATAGAAGAGGCGTGCTGTTCAAACTGTTGTTCGATCTCTGCACGCCTCGTTTCTGCTGTTTCCAGTAACCTCTTCAACCGGCGAAGGTTGGTGTCGGTCTTCTGAAGGTCTATTAATTTATCAAGTTCTCCTATCACTGTCGTCTCCCCATGAACCAAAGCTAATCTCTAATCATACCGCACGACAGGGCTGCTTCAAAGTGAAAGTAACAGGGCGCTAGCCGCCAAGCAGTTTGTCTATGTGCATGGTTATCGAGGCGGCGTCGATCACACCGGAGCTTTCATCGTGCCATTGAGGCGTGGTCTCGGTGTGGATCAACCTTAATTCGACAGTTTCCGTCGGCATGCCGAAATGCGAGATGCGGGCCATCGCCAGTGCCCCGTTTCTCATGATCCCGTTTGAGGGAGTTCGTGCCCAACCCGCCTCGACACTGAGGCATCTCACACCATGACGGACCTCGAGCATTGAACCGACCATCGTCGAATTTCCGCTGGCAAAGCTGTGCGGCTCTATCCGATCGATCGTAATGCCGTTTCGGGTCCGCATGGCGTCTCCGGCCGCGTCGATCACCGTTTGGTGAAGCCACGCCACGCCGGCGTTTCGGATGGCGTCATTTGTCGCTCTCAGGCGAATGTAATCCGTGATCTCGTCACGGCCGAATTCAGTCGCCGTGCGGCCTGCGTCGATCAGTAATTTCGACCAGACATGGTCCAGTTCGGTCATAAAGCGAGGATATGGCCTGCCGTACCAAATGGCAATTTCGTGATATGATTTTGGGCAAGTTATGAGCTTTTGGGGCCGCTTTTTTAGTTTTGTTTTTGTATTGATCCTTGCGGCCGGCTCTCTGTCGATGACCGCTTTCGCTCAGGCGGAAAAGCCCAAACCCGCCGCCGCAAAACCTAAGCCAAAACCCGCCTCTGCGAAGCCGAAGACATCGGACACAAAGTCCAAAACCGCGACGCAAAAGCCGAAAGCGACTCCCTCAAAAGCGGCGTCTGCCGGGGCGGGGACTGACGCGAAGGCACCGAAACCAAAGCCAAAGACCCCAGCCAAAGCAACGGCTAATAAGGATCCAAAGGCAAAAGCCCCGGCCAAGGCCACCGCCGAAAAGAAGCCGAAACCGGCCGAGCAAGTCCCGGTGCCCGATGAAAAGGCCGAATGGGACAAGGCGACAACGGTCGCCGAACTACCCGAGCGGATAAAGGCGATCAGGGCGTTCCTGACAACATTTCCAAATACAGAGAAACGAGCCGAGGCAGGCACGCTGCTCGCTCTCGCCTCGGCTGAATTAGGCAATGCGAGCCTTATCGCCGGCGACCTTGCAGGTGCATCGCTGCATTTCAAGACCGCAGCGGCCGACGCACCGACACCCATTCCCGACCAACTCTTTGGCGAAACGCTTGCTAAATTCGCTCCGAATCTTTTTTTTCGCGGTGCTCGTGCCGACGCATTCGAGATCAGTTCGACCCTCGAGAAGAAAGCCGGAGAGAATGCTGGCCAGTTGCTCGCGATCGCAGAGTTCTACATGAGCGTGGAGAACGGCGGCGAAGCTCGCAGGCTCGCCGAGGCTGCGATAAAGGTCGCTCCTTCGTCATCAGCAGCATATCAAACGCTTGGCCTCGCGAACCGTATCGATTTCAGGCTCGATGAATCAGCGGCTGCGTACTCAAAGGCCCTGGAACTGGATCCCGAATCGCTTCAGGCCCGCCGCGGCCTCGCCGAGATGAAGCGTTCGCTGGGTAAGGCAGACGAGGCTACCGTACTCTATCAGGAGATCCTCACCCGTGATCAGGCGAATATTCCGGCTCAGACCGGCCTTATTTTGTCACTTTTCGACAGTGGAAAGGTTACTGAGGCCGAGGCCGAGCTGGCTAAGGCGACCGAGGCGAACGGAGGAAATGTGATCCTTCTCGCGGGCGCGGCTTATTGGTACGCAGCTAATCGAAATGGGGAAAAGGCTGTGTCGCTGGCCCAGAAGGCGATCGCCGCCGATCCGCGATTTATCTGGTCGCACATCGCTCTCGCTCGCGGTTATCTGAATATGGGCGACCCTCTGTCTGCTGAGAAGACACTTGTGGCGGCCCGCAGGTACGGCAACTTTCCGACCCTCGAATACGAGATCGCGTCTGCACGCGTCGCGGCCGGTTTTTTTCGCGAAGGCGCGGATGAATTGGCCAAGAGCTTTTCCGCTAAGGACGGCGTGATCCACACGAATCTTGGCGGCCGCATCGCCCGCGAATCCAAGGATTTTACCGAACTGATCGGTTACGAGCGGCGGGCGAGTATCTTTGCTCCGACGGCGGCCGATAGTCCCGAGAGTGCAGCCCGATTGACGGCACTCCTCGAACTCAAACAGCTTTCTGATGCCGCCGAGCCTAAACCCGAGGCTATCGCGAAGGCGGCTGATGATTTTGTCCGTGGTGATGACAAGATGAAGGTGCACCGGCAGCTTTTTGCCGCTAATCGCCTGCTCGAGAAAAAGGTCGCCCTTGCAAAGGCCGTTGAACTCGCCAAGTCCGCTGTTGCCGGAGTTGACGCGGGCCTTGAGGTTCGCAATCCGTCGGTCGCGGTCATGGCGGCGGAGCTGTATGAGAATCGCGCACTTGCCGCGAGCCGCGGCGAGTACCTGAATGTTCCCGAAGTTCCCCGCCAGACGCTTTCATCGATAATGCGGGGCCAGATCGAGGAGATCGCCGGCTGGGCACTTTACCAGAATGACTCGGTTGACGAGGCCATTGTGCGGCTCAAGCGGGCGGTCAGCGTGCTGCCGGCCGACAGTATTTGGTGGCGCTCCAGCACATGGCGATTGGGCACGGCACTGGCAAAGACAGGAAAGGATGTCGACGCTCTCGACTGGATGATGAAAAGCTATAAAGGTGCTCAACCCAATGCTTTCAGCTACAGCGTCATCGAGGACCTCTATAAGAAGGTGACGGGCAGTACCGACGGACTCGAGACGAAGATCGGCCCTAAGCCTGCACTTCCTGTTTTGGCTGACACCGTTGCAAAGGTCGTAACCCCGTCACCCACGCCTGAGCCAACTGCCCAGCCGTCTGCGGAAGCGACTCCCGCGGCTTCTCCGGCTGGATCGCCCGAGCCGCCTGTGGCCGCGTCGCCGTCGCCGTCAGCATCGCCTCTCAGCGAGCAGACGCCGAGTCCGACTCCCGACGAAACTAAGCCGTCACCGACGCCGGCCGCGACGCCTGCGGTCGTGCCCGTTTTCAAGCCGGCACCCAGCCCGACGGTTGAGCCTGTTGTGATGCCTTCGGCGACGCCAACGTCGACGCCTGAGTCGGCACCAACGCCTGAGAAACAAGCGGCGACATCGCCTGAGCCCATAACAAGCCCGAGCCCAACGCCTGAGGTAGTGCCGTCAGCATCTACAACGCCGACACCCGAAGCGGAGAAGCCGGCGACAGCTACGCCCGAGCTGACACCGAGTCCAAGTCCGTCAGAGTCGCCGTCACCGTCACTGTCACCGACGCCCGAGGCGACCCCTTCGCCGGAAAAACAGGCAGCGGCAACGCCTGAGCCGACACCGAGTCCAAGTCCGAGTCCGAGCCCGGAGAAGGCTGCGACAACGCTTTTCAAAGACCTGTTTCCTCCGGTTGTGATATCTATTCCTCGGCCGACGACTGCGAACCCGGCGGCCGCTTCTCCGACGCCGAGCCCGTCACCGGAGTCGGCACCAAAGCCGGCCGGCGACGAGCCTAAGTCATCGGCAAAGCCGCCGAGCGATACCGCGGTTGCTGACGGGCGTCCTCGGGTTGTCGTGACCGACAACACCGCGTCGCCGGTAGTCACGCCTTGTAAGCTGACCGTCAGCGAAGAAACCGTGACCCTTGAAAGCGGCGGCGGCGATCTTGCGGTAATAGTTGGACGGGTGGATGATCTTGACCTTGACGGGATCACGGCGATATCCAGTAGCCCGGACAACGTCAGCGTGCGTCGAGAACAGATCCCGAATGTAAAGGCCCGTGCTCTTTACGTACTCAGGGCGACCGGTAAGGCAGGGGTCTATCAGGTCACATTTGAGATGCCGTGCGGCAAGAAAGGAGTGGTCATTCGGGTCCGATGACCTTATCGCCTGTGATGCCGGTGGTGATGGTGATGATGTTCGGCGGACACGCTTACGGTCGCGATCGCCGCCAACAGCAGAAAGAAGAAAGTATTCGAATTCGTTCTCAGCGGAAAGTCAAAAAAGCTGTGGACCAATAATCCCAAACATCCTGCCAAGGCACCGATCGCTGAGCTTCGGCGAAAACCGTGCGAGCCGGAGACAATCGACATGCCGCGATTGAAGAGCAGCACGATGAATCCGGCCACGCAAATGAACGCCATGATCCCGCCGTCAGCCAGCGTTTGCAAATAATCATTGTGTGCCTGCTCGACCCGCAGCAGGCCGTTCCAGGTGTCGTATCTAGTAAATGCCGCACCGAATGCGTCAAACCCGGCACCGATGATCGGATGTGCCATAAAGATCTGGATCGCCACGGGCCAGAAATGTAGGCGGCCGGTCGAAAGGTCGCCCTCCGGGCCCGCAATGCCGATACCCCGGAGCAGCGAGTCGGTACCGCCGAGCATAAGCACAGTTCCAAAGATCAGCACCGGGACCGCGATAGCTGCAGCCACGAGAATGAGCTTCCCGGAGTTACCGCCTTCGTGGCTTCCGGCCTCTTCGCGGTGCGTCCGGCGATGGGCGACGAAACTCGCCATCGCGGCAAACGCCGATGCAGCCGCAAATCCGAGCATGCCGCCGCGAGAACTCGTAAATACTACCGCGACACCCATGATCACGAATGCGGTGACGAGCATTATCTTTCGCTCGCGGCTCGTTTCACGTCCGAACGTCAGGCCAAGCGTGAGCCCTGCCGTCATTTCCATAAAGGCGGCAAAATGATGCTGATTTACCAGCGGGCCGAAGGGAATGGCCTGCGGCGTGAGCCTCATCCCATAGATGCCGTCAGGATTGGCGAGCCGCTGAAGGATGCCGAAAAATGCCATTGCCGCACCAAAGATAACGACGAGACCGACGACCTTGTGCAGACGGCGTTCCGAATTGATAAAGGCCATGCACGCCGCAAAGAACGTTAGGAAGATGACCAGCCTGATCACAAAGAAGCACGTCGCGTACGGGTCTAGCGATAACGAACGGGCCGTGTCAATGCCGGCGATCTCGCCTCCGCCGAACGGGAGCAATTGGATCAGTCCGATAGCCAATAGTCCGAGGAGCGGTATCTGCAATTTACTTGTGTTTAGCAACAGGCCGCCGATACTCCAAGATTCCGCGAGCCAGAGCAAAGCTATGAGAGCCCAAAAGATCGATATGAAGACCCATGTCGCGCTGTCGACCGCTCCAAATACAAGCGTAGAAAAAATAGGCAGTATGCAGACAAGTAGGAAGACCGCCGTATTCATACGCGACGATCTGCCGCCGGTCTCGACGGGCTCGAAGATCGAGCTCTTTTGGATCGAATTGCCTTCCATTTCTACAGTCGCCTTACCGACAGATCGTCAAATGATATCGTCCCGTTGGTCGGGCATGATGAGCCCACGCAGCCGTCACGGCTGAATCTTACAATTACCCCGTCGACCCCTTCGGGCGCAGCAAATCTTATCGAGAACGGCGTCCATGCTGCGGCGTTGCCGAGCTCCTCCGTGCGGGCGATCGTCTCGGTAGTTGCGGCGTTGGCCACCTCCCAACGCAGCGAGGACGCCGTCTTTACATCGGACCTGTAAAAGCCCTGCAACTCATATTGTGCCCCGGGCACGACGACGACCGTCTGCGAGATCGTGCGAAATGCCGCGGTGTCAAAGCTGTTGAATACGATGACCAGATCATATTTGCCGGCGTGCGGCCGATCCTCGCTCAGCCCGATCTGGGGCGAGCCGCCGGCGGCGATCTGCCATTCGAAGGGTCCTGCGTCCCTGAGCTTAACACCGCTCTCAAAGCCGCCGTTCGAGATCGTACCGGCAGGCGCGGCGTCGAGCAGCGGGCTAATGAAGGATGAGACGCGAGCAGCCAGAGTAAACTTCTTTGCCGCGATCAGGTCGCCAACGAATTTTTGCCCGTCCGCAAGATATTTCCCCTTTTTCCCTTCATCGGAGATGCGTTCCCACGCGCCCACGGCTTCATCAAATCGTCCTTCCCGCATCAGTGCCGACAGCAGTGCCGCACTCGTCGCATCGCCCGGCCCGAGTGCCCGCATCGTCGCCTGAATATCGCCGTCAAAGATCTCAAGTGCCGTTACCGCGGACGAGCGGGCATACTCCGGGCTCGATACCGCCGCACGTGCGATCATGGCAAAACCCTCGTCCCGCTTTTCTTGCCGGACAAGGAAGTTGCCGTATGCCCATTGGACGACCGCGTAATTCGGCGCAAGTTCGAGAGCACGCTTGAATGCCGCCTCGGCACCTGCCGTATCGCCGTTGAGGTTGCGGGCCTTACCGAGGCTGAGCCACATCAGGTAATTATTCGGCGATGACGCAGTCGCGAGGGCGTACTCCATCAGCGAACGGTCGAGGTCTGCGATGTTGAAGGTCCTCTCAAATGTCACAGCCGCCGAATAATGGACCGTCGGGTCCGACGGTGCCACTCCAGTAAGCCAGTCCGCAACCAGCGGCGACTCAGGCTGGGTGCGGTCATAGGTCGGTGCGACCGCGTTGGCAAAGTGCCAGCGGACCGAGAACCACGTGACGATCAGGCATGACAGGGTCGCCGCGACGATCAGGACGCGCGAAATGCGTGGCTCGAGCCGAAGGATCTTAAGCGAATCTGGCATTACATCAGGTCAACGGGCTCGATCTTAAAATGTGCCCGGTTCAAGAGAACGTCGGCGTCGCGGCAAGCTTCACGGATGTCCTTGAGCCTTTCGGGCGAGAGGTCCCTGACCGAAAGCAGTATCTCGGCGATGCCCTTTTCGCGGCAGATATCGACGATCGAGTTGCCATCGTAAACCTTGAGGCCGTGGATCATCTTGTCCTTTTTCAGCGGGTCGTCGTCGATGAAGCCGACGGGCTGCAGGTTCCATTCCGGGTTATTTGTCAGCTCGCGAAACACCATTTCGCCGCCGTCGCCTGCTCCGTAGATCAGTACTCTGCGGCCATCGGCCGAGACAGGCATCGGCAGTACCTGCCTTATTAGACGAAACGCAAGCCGGCTGCCTACAACCGCGAGCAACAGCAGGATGCCGTCCAGCAGAAGCACGGTCCGCGAAAATCCTTCGAATCGATACAACAAAAGTATCGCCATCACGCTCAATATAGAGCCGAGTGCGACACCCTTGATGTAGGTGATCATGTCGCCGATGCTCGTGTACCGCCAGAGCCCTCGATAGACGCCGACCGCCAGAAATGCAGCCAGCTTGATAAGTACGAGCAAGGGCAGCGTCTTGAGAAACAACTCCCAGTTACGCTCGAACTCGAACATCCGGTACATCGCGAAGGCCGAATAATAGGCGAGCGTGATCAGGAACGCGTCGAGAAAAACCTCAAAAATTCGGCGTTTATGCGAGACGTTGAGCAGAAACGCGAATGCCGCATTCTCGCGTATTGCCTGTTCCTCTTCTTCGCCCTCGTAAACCTTTACCTTAGAGAGGTAAACGCCGATTATTACGAGCACCAGCGTGAAAGCGCCGATCAGGGCAAAACTCTTGACCGGGCCGATCTGCCCGACCAGCACGGCTAGTACACCCGCGACTAGAGCGAATCCGTAGAGCATCAGCACCGCACTCCGCTCGGATAGGCCCAGAGCGACCAGCCGGTGCGACGTGTGGTCTCGCCCGCCCTGTGACGCTTTGCGTCCCCATAGCTTCCTGAGCACCGTGACAAAGGTCGTGTCGAATATCGGTACAAAAAGTATCAGTACAGGCACCGCGAGGATCGCCACGATACCGCGTGAGCGCCCGCCGACCTGATTCAGCAGGACCGAGCTCGACAATAGAAACCCTATGAACATCGATCCGCAATCGCCCATGAAGATCGACGCCGGATTGAAATTAAAGACCAGGAACCCGACCAAGGCACCTATCAATGCGGACGCAAGCAAAAGCTCGTTCGCTAGCCCGTTCGACGCGAAATTAAGCGCGAGCGAGAACGCCGCGATCGCCGAGATGCCGGCGGCAAGGCCGTCCATATTGTCGAGCAGGTTGATGGCATTCGTGATGCCTATTACCCAAAAGACGGTGATCCAGATATCTACCAGCTCAAACCCTGTGATCGGCAGCTTGAGGCCCGCGAGGATGAGGATACCGGCGCCGATCAGCTGGCCGATCAGCTTTTGGTAAGGCCTGATATTAAAGAGATCGTCCACGAGTCCGACCAAAAAGAGGAACGAACTGCCGCCCATAACGACCAGCGAGTCGCGCGTCAGCGGTACGAAAAGGAAATAGATCGCGGCGGTCGCAATAAAAATAGCTACTCCGCCCAGCATCGCCGTCGGACGTTTATGCCACCGGTCGCTCTTGGGTCTGGCGACGTGGCCGTATCTGACGGCAAAGCTCCGAACGGCGAATGTCGATATCACCGAAAGGAGCGCAGCGGCCACACCGACAAAGATCGGATTTGAGGTCAATCCCTGCATCAAGACTTCTAGCTCAATATTAACTTGGCAGGCCAATTATCGCAGAATCGGGCGGTATTTATCACCACTGAGACCATAGAATTTGCCTGAAAATGGGAGCATAGGTACCAAACACAGCTCTCATATGAGCGGGCCGATCAAATATTGACCACATAGGCGCGATCGGAAATCTGCTACAAAGTCGGAATTCTGATACATTTCTGGAATTCTGCTACAAAGTCGGAACTCTGGTATTCCAATACCTGACCTTTTCAATTAATGTGATGGTTGGCAGACGAAGGTGGACGTTGCCAGTGGTTGAGCGGGTTTGTCTTGTTTCGCTAGAGAGCGAAAGCGGTGGGTATTTGAAAACTGAATGAGGGCGGGACAACTCTGGGACGCAAGGAGCTTCTCAATTCGATCCGCGCCATCGGCTCGATCTGCGGTCAATATCCCGCAGTGTCACAGAGAAGGCACAGGAACAGAAATACAATTCTGGGACGCGCCGGCTTACTTTTTCACCTTTTCACATTTCCACCTTAATTCCTGGGACGCAAAAAAGGGTGTCTCGCGACACCCTTTTTAGTTGATCGATCATTTGATCGAAGTTTACTTTGTTCCGCTCGAGAGTTTCCCGATGAGGGTAAAGAGCGGCAGGTACATTGATATAACGATCGAACCGATCGTCACACCGAGGAATGCGATAAGCACGGGCTCGATCATCGCCAGCAGATCGGCGATCGCAGTGTCGACCTCGTCCTCGTAAAAATCGGCGATCTTGCCTAGCATCGCGTCTAGAGCACCGGTCTGTTCGCCAACACCGACCATCTGGCCGACCATGTGCGGAAACACGTTCGTTGCCTTGAGCGGTTCGACAAAATTCTCACCGCGTTCGACGCCGGCACGAACCTTGAGGATCGCGTCTTCGACGACCACGTTACCGGCGGTCTTTGCGGTAATGTCCAGCGACTGAAGGATCGGCACACCGGAGGAAAGCAGTGTCGAGAGGATTCTCGAGAATCGAGCGACGGCGATCTTTCTTAAGATGGCGCCAAAGATAGGGGCTTTTAGCAGCAGGGAATCGATCTGCCAGCGTCCCTTATCGGTTTTGTAGTAGAAATTTATCCCTACGCCAGAGCCGATCAGGAAAACAAGCAGCCCAAGGCCGCCCCACCCGGCAAGGAAGCCGCTTATTGCCATGACGATACGCGTCGGCAGCGGTAGTGCCTCGCCCGGGCCGAGAAGTCCGAGGAAGATCTGTTCGAACTGCGGGATAACTACGATCAGGATGACCGCGATAGCGATGATCGCAACCAGGATGACCGCGGCCGGATAGATCGATGCCGAAACGATGCTTCGTTTCAGTTTGACGACCTTTTCGATCAACGTGGCAAGACGCTGAAGGATCAGGTCGAGTACACCGCCCGTTTCGCCGGCCTCGACCATGTGAGTGTAGAGCCCGTCGAATACCTTCGGGTGCTTTTCAAGAGCCTGAAAGAGCGTCGCGCCTTCCTCGACGTTCTGCCGCACCTGACGGAGCACATCCTTAAAGAATGGATTCTGCTGCTGCTCGCCGAGAATGTCGATACACTGCACGAGAGGCAAACCGGCGTCGATCATGACTGAGAACTGCCTGGTAAATACCGCGAGTTCCTTTGCCTTGACCTTTTTCCGGCGGCCGAGCTTCGGAATGGCGATCTCGCGGCCTTTCTCCGTTGCCTGTGTAAGCACGATCTGCTCACGCCTGAGCAGGGCACGAAGTTCGTCCTGTGTCGCGGCATCTCGTTCACCGGCGATCAGTTCATTGAGGCGATTTCTTCCCTTAAAGACAAATGTTGGCATATCTGGCTCCTAACTTGATCAATATTTATCGCACCGGAGGACGTTCACCGATGCCGCGGCCCTGTGCATACGGACTGCCGCCGGCGGTGTGCGGGGCATTCGGCCTGACGCGGCCACCGTAAGATTCGTTGATACCCGAACCGCGCTCGATCAACTCCTTAAGCTCGTCAGAGTTTGACGAACGCTGCATCGCTACCTCGAGCGTGATCTGCCGCTTGTGGTAGAGAGTCGCGAGTGACTGGTTAAAGGTCTGCATACCGAACTTGTCCTGTCCGGTCTGCATCATCGAGTAGATCTGGTGGATCTTGTCCTCGCGGATCAGATTGCGGATAGCGGCATTTGGCACGAGGATCTCGAGGGCCATACAGCGGCCATCACCCGACGCCTTGGGCAGCAGGGCCTGACACATGATGCCTTCGAGTACGAGCGAGAGCTGCGTGCGTACCTGTGCCTGCTGGGCTGACGGGAAAACGTCGATGATACGGTTGATCGTCGAGTATGCCGAGTTGGTGTGCAGGGTCGCAAAGGTGAGGTGGCCCGTTTCGGCGATACGCAAAGCCATCTCGATGGTCTCGAGGTCACGCATTTCGCCGACGAGCACGATGTCGGGGTCCTGACGCAGGGCAGTACGAAGTGCCGCTCCGAACGAGTGCGTATCGGCGGCGACCTCACGCTGATTGACGACGCAGTTCTTATGGTTATGGAGGAATTCGATCGGGTCCTCGATCGTAAGGATGTGGTCGTGACGGTCGATATTGATCTTGTCGATCATCGACGCGAGCGTCGTCGATTTACCGGAACCCGTCGGGCCGGTGACGAGTATCAGCCCGCGCGGCTTTTTGCATAGGTCGGATACGATCGGCGGCAAACCCAGAGCGTCGAATGTCTTGATCTCGTACGGAATGGCACGAAACACCGCGCCGACCGCGCCTTTTTGATTGAACAAATTGGCACGGAAACGCGACATCCCCTTGAGCCCGAACGAGAAGTCGAGCTCGAGATTTTCCTCGAAGCGGTGCTTCTGCGCGTCGGTCAGCACAGAATATGCCAGCCGCTTGGTGTCCGACGGAGACATCGGCGCGTACCCGGGCAAAGGTGCGAGATGTCCGTGAACACGCACCTGCGGTGCCGAGTTCGTCGAGAGGTGGAGGTCGGACCCGCCCATGTCGGTCATCTTTTTCAAGAGGTCCGGCAAGGTGATCGACGATTCTGAATTTGGTTGTTCGTAACTCATATGTTGGTTAAAAAAACGTCCTGCCTAGTCCCTGGTCGATGCCCGCTGAGTCGGTCTTACACGGCTCTTGAGCGAGTTGATCACTTTCTCCGATTCCTCGGCAAGGCGTTCGGACTCCTGGACGGGCGAGTTTGTGGCGACGTTGTAGATCTTGCCGTCGACCTCGGTAAAGTAGAACATCCGCGACTGGACCGAGCCGTTCCGGGCCTGAGACTGTGCGACGACTACATAGACCTGCTGTCCGCCGATCTCCTTTTGATAGTCGTTGACGACCCAGCCGTTCTCACGGATCATTCGATCGATAACGTCACGCCTGAGAGCCGCTGTGGCGACACCGCCGACGTTGTTCCGGCCCGACGAATTTGGCTGCGTCGCCGGCCCTACGACCGAGATCGATGCCGAGCCGACCTGATCGCCGGCGGAATTGTCGACGCGGAACTGAAGCTCCGCGGGCGAAGCCTGGGCCGGTCTCCAACCTGCAGGTGCCTGATCGCCCGACGGCAGTACGGCAGCGGTCGGTGCAGCAGGCTTAACGGCCTTGACCGACGGGGTACGCACGGACGGATTCGCTTTTTGGGCCGCACGAGCGCGTGCGAGCCTAAGCTGCCTGAGCCTGAGTGCACGTTTACGCGCCTGGATGGCACGCTTGCGCTTTTGCTGGGCACGGTACTGGCGCCACCATGCTTTTGAATACTTTTTATACTTCTTGGCCTGTTTGCGATGCTTTCGCTTATTTTTCGGCCCGGCCTCGGCGTGATCGGTCGCCAACGGTATCAAAATTCCGCCGCCGATGAGTAATGCTAACGATAATGCTATTGCCCTAACTAACATGTTTCCTCCAAGTTCCTATAGGACGGTCTCCTTGACCACTTCCTCGATCGTCGTGATACCTTCGCGGATCTTGCACAGGCCCGACTCGCGAAGTGTGATCATGCCGACCTCGATCGCTTTTCTCCGTAATTCCATTGCGCTAGCGCCAATAATAATGAGCTCGCGGAGTTCGTCCGTGATCTCCATAACTTCGTATAGGCCGACGCGGCCCTTAAATCCTGTGTTGTTGCAGGTCTGGCAGCCCTTACCCTTGTACAGCTTGAGGTCCTTGGCCTCTTCCTTTGTAAAGCCGACCTCGATGAGCCCCTCGGCAGGGACGTGGACCTCTTCCTTACAGTTGCTGCAGATGCGGCGGATGAGCCTCTGTGCCTGGATGATATTCACCGATGTCGCCACGAGGAACGGCTCGATACCCATATTTACGAGACGCGACACCGTCGAAGGAGCGTCATTCGTATGAAGCGTCGAAAGTACAAGGTGGCCGGTAAGAGCGGCTTTGATCGCGATCTCAGCCGTCTCAAAGTCTCGAATTTCGCCCACGAGGACGATATTCGGGTCCTGACGCAGGAACGAGCGGAGCGCGGCGGCAAAGTTGAGGCCGATCTGCTCCTTCATCTGCACCTGATTGATGCCCTGCAGGTTGAATTCGACCGGATCCTCGGCCGTCATGATATTGGTCTCGGGCGTATTGAGCGACTGAAGCGCGGAGTACAGCGTATTCGTCTTACCGGAACCGGTCGGCCCGGTGACGAGCACCATCCCGTAAGGGTTAGAGATCGCTCTCTTGAATTTCTCGAGGCTCTCGGGCTCAAATCCGAGCTTGGTCATGTCGAGCATCAGCTTGTCCTTATCGAGCAAGCGGAGCACGACCTTTTCGCCAAAAAGGGTCGGAAGGGTCGATACGCGGAAGTCGAGTTCGCGCGAGCGGTTGTCGACCTTTACCTTGATCTTGATACGGCCGTCCTGCGGCAGACGCTTCTCAGAAATGTCGAGCTTCGACATGATCTTGAGACGCGAGATGAGCGGGTCGCGGATCTTCATCGGCGGGTGCATCACGTCGTAGAGCACACCGTCGATACGGAAGCGAATGCGGAAATCCTTTTCGTAGGGCTCGACGTGAATGTCCGACGCCCCGCGGCGGAGACTGTCGACGAGCAGGACATTTACAAGGCGTACGACCGGTGCGTCTTCGCTGGCACGAGCGAGTGCCGCAAGATCGATCTCCTCATTGTCCTCGAGCAGTTCAAATTCCTCGCCCTCGTGCGCATCGAACTGGAACCTGTCGAGCGAAACGTCGAGGTCCGACGCGGTGATCCGCTCGTCGGCCGGCGGGGCACCATTCTTTTTGTGGCCGTTGGTGCCGACGCTAACGCCGTTGCGCTCGACCTCGACCGCAAAGGCGGCGTCAAAGATGTCGATCTCGCTCGAGCCGCTGTAATACTTAGCGACCGAGAGTTGAATAGATGTCTCGGACGCGATCACCGGCTCGACATTGAGTCCCGTCATGAACTTGATATCGTCCATGGCAAAGACGTTTGTTGGGTCGGCCATCGCGAGGGTGAGCGTGGCGCCTACCTTAGAGATCGGGAGGACTGTGTATTTGAGAGCGACCTCCTCAGAAATGAGTTTGATGACCTCGGGCTCGATCTGGAAGAGATCGAGATTGATCGACGGGACGCCATACTGGCGGGACAAGACCGCGGTGACAACATCATCGGAGACGTAACCGAGCCGAACGAGATTAGATCCCAGACGGCCGCCGTTTGCACGCTGATACTCGAGCGTCTCGCGCAATTGGTCCGACGTTATCAGATTTTCTCGGACGAGGATTTCCCCTAGTTTTGCAGACATTTATGTGCGGGTCGTTTCCGAATATCAAGACCCAAACCGGAAACGCGGCTGAGTGATTTATTAGGTCAATTTGATCGAGAGGTCCAAAGACAAACGATGATAAACATCGTTGACACTTAATAATACACAGTTGAACGAAAAGAAGTCAATCATTCTTTTTTCGGAATAACTGATCTTGAGTGGTGATAAAAGCGGGTAAATCGGTCAGATTGACCAGATGAAGCAAGACCCAAGCGATCCAAATCGATTTGCTGTTGACGAAATTAATGAGTTCTGGCTTTGGCAGTCCAGAACAAAGGCTCAGACACGCAATTCTGAACCGAAAACGTCAAAGAATGATTGTCTGACCCGATCAGCTTCTATTTACCGATCCAAACATTATTCTTCGTGTCCGAATCGGGGAATCTGCCGTACGGATCGAGGGTTATCTTGCTGATCTTACGTTTTCCGAGGTCGAGCACGGCTTGAAAGTCGCGGCTGCCATTGAACCAGACGTCTTCATTCCATTTTACGATGGCTGTTTTATCATCGACCATCTTCGCATTCGGCATGACCTTGATCGTCTCGCTGCCATCGGAAAATTCGACCTTGAGCACAACGGGCGAGGGCATTTCGCCTGCCTGATGGACGGTAACGATTGCCTTGTCTCCCTGCCATGCTATATCTTTGATCGAGCCGTCAACTTTCTCTGTTGTGAACAGCCAGTAATACCAGAACCAATTCAGGTCACGGCCAAGCTCTTTGTTCATAAAGAAGGTGAAATCCCATGGTGACGGATGCTTGAACGCCCACGTTTCCGCATATTTCCTGATAGCAGCATTCATCTCAGCGTCGCCGACCATGCCGCCCAGCATCGAAAACATCGATGACACCTTGTTGTAGGTTTGATAACCATAGAGGGTCCCCGCATAGTTGGCGTTCCACATCAACATTGGCTCATCTTCGTTGCCGCTGACCCTACCGTAATTCTGTCCCATAAGGTCCAGGTTAAATGGTTTCCCGGCAGTGTCCGCGCCCGAAAGAATGTTCGAATAGTTATTAAAACCTTCGTCCATCCAGCCGTACCGCGTCTCGTTCGTTCCGACCATCATCGGAAGCCATTGATGAAAGGTCTCGTGATCGGCAGCCCCCTGATTTGAGTTGATGACCATCGGATACTCCATTCCGGCACTTGGCCCGTCCTGCAGCGTCAGCTGCGGAAAGGCGTACGGGATCAGTAGCTTTGAATAGAATTCCAGAGCATGCCTGGCCCTTTTCCCGGCGCTTTCAAAAAACCGGGATCTTTCGGGAAGATAGAACATGTGAACGGGAACATAACCTTTGGTCGGAATGTTTGCTCTCGTCGTTCGCCAGACAAACTCATTAGAAGTTGCCCAAGCAAAATCGTTGACCTTGTCCGCCACGAAATGCCAGATATTCTTTGCCCGTGGCGAAAGCGCTTTGCCGACCCCGCGTTCGTCTTCCTTGACGATCATTA
>CAZJFB010000049.1:0-2881 GCA_964545145.1 uncultured Chloracidobacterium sp.
AACCCGCGGGCGCAGCGATTCTATGAGAAGAACGGTTTTCGTGTGGTCGGCAATCATACGTTTTTGTTGGGCTCCGATCCGCAGACAGATCTCTTAATGCAGAAAGAGCTTTAGCCCTCGAAAAACACCAAACAGGCGGATCGGCCGTTTTTGTCTGATTCATACGTTTCGCACCCAAATTCTTGCTTTTCGCTTGTAAATGCACTAATGTTGCATTTGTGCGACAGATAACCAACCCTCCCAATCCTTACAACAAATACTCGGCGGAGTATGTCGGCGAGCCGCCGCCGACAAAGCTCGAGGTATTTGAAGAAACTGCTACAAAAAAGGTCATCACAAAGGCATTCGCATCGGATTGGGAAGGCGGTTGGCGATATACCGTTAATTGTTATCGCGGCTGTGTCCACGGCTGCACCTATTGCTTTGCGCGGCAGTACCACGAGTATCTCGGCTACGGTGCAGGCACGGATTTTGAGACCAAGATCGTCGTCAAACCTAACGCACCGCAGCTGCTTCGCGAGGAGCTTAAGAAATGCCGTGACAAGATGCCGCATCTTGATTTCTCATTCGCGACGGACCCGTATATCGCGTTGGAGGCTGAGTACAAACTGACGCGCCAATGCCTTGAGGTTTGCGCAGAGTTTCGCGTGCCGACCGCCGTGATCACAAAATCTCCGCTGGTGAGTCGCGATATCGACGTGTTAAAGCGACAGGTCAAGACGTCCGTTTTCTTTTCACTGCCATTTTTGACCAAAGAGCGTTCAAATCCCTTCGAGCCATATACGCCCGTGCCCGAGGCCCGATTCCGGGCAATGCGAGAGATCGCCGACGCCGGGATAACCGTCGGTATCGGCATCGCACCGGTCATTCCGGGCTATAACGAATCGGACATTCCGGGCCTGCTCGAACGCGCAAATGAATGCGGAGCGACGCGCGCATTCATGTCGATGCTGCATCTCGACACCGATTCGATCGAGGAATATTTTGTGCAGAAATTGCACGAACGCCTCTCACCGACCGCCGCCGCAAAGATCATCAACACGATGAAACGCGAACGCGGCGGCACGCTCCGCCACCGCACCTACAAAGAACGAATGACCGGCAAGACCGAGCAATGGGAGGTAACTCAGAAGCTGTTCGATTTTCACGCGAAGCGCCTGGGGTTCAAGCAGCATGAGAAGCCGGTTGAACCTGAACCGGCGGCAGCGGTTTCCGTGCAGCAACGTCTTTTCTGATCCGCAGACTCGCGGTCGCATACTTTGTGTCAGAGTTTCATTGCGATAGATTCATATAACTATGCAAAACCGGATAGAAGTATTCGAACAAATGCTTGCTGCCGACCCAGAGAACACGATGGTTATGTTCGGGCTGGCGAAAGAGTATGAGAAGATCGGCGACTCAAATCGGGTTATTGAGCTTCTCGAAAGCTATCTCGCAAATTATGACGACGAGGGCAATGCCTACGGCGTTCTCGCAAACGCATACCTACAAAACGGCGATCGCGAAAAGGCGATCGAAACCTACCGGAAAGGCATCGACGTCTCAATGGCGCACGGGCATCCATCGATGGCTAATGAATATAGGATGACGGTTGAAGTTGACCTCGCCGATTGATCGGATGAAGGCGCATTTCATTCTTTACGTCGCCGACCAGCGTGAGAGTACGGCATTTTATCGTGCCGTACTTGGCGTTGAGCCCGAGTTGGATGTGCCGGGAATGACAGAATTCAGGCTCGGGCCTGATGCCGTGCTGGGCCTGATGCCGGTTGCGGGTGCCTCGCGTTTGCTTGGCAGGGAACTCGAGCCGAATTGCGAACCCCGGGCCGAGGTCTATCTACTTGTCGATGATCCCGAGGCTTACCATCGGCGAGCTTTGGCGGCGGGTGCGAGTGAGGTGAGCCGACTCGGGCTTCGCGACTGGGGCCATGTCGCTGCGTATTCGATCGACCCATCGGGCCATGTACTGGCGTTTGCGAGAGACGCCTAGTTCGCTGGCCCCGGCGGTGTGCAGACGAATACAGACGCTTTTTTGATCCGCACGGGTTTTTCGGGCTTTTCTTCCGCGACAGGGGCTTTGTTGATGACATCGGCAACCTCGATCCCTTTGGTCACTCGGCCGAATGCGGCGAAGGTCCCATCGAGGTGCGAACCGTTGCCAACGAGAATGAAGAAATTCGTCGTCGCGGAATTAGGCTCGTCCGATCTTGCCATCGAGACAATTCCGCGCTCGTGAAGTATCTTGCTCGGCTCATCGGGCACCGTGCGACGGGCACGCGCTCCCATTTCTCGCGAAACGCCGCCGATCCGCGTCCAAATATTTCCGCCCTGGATCACGAATCCGGGAACCACACGGCTAAAGGTCGTTGTGTCGAGCAATCCGGTAGCAACGAGATTGAGAAAATTACGAACCGATTCAGGGGCCGCCTCAGGGAACATCTCCATTTCTATATCACCGGCCTCGGTCTCGAGCTTGACGCATTTTGACGCCATCGTTTTAACATCGGCCTTGTCGAAGGGCTCGACCACACCGACCGGTTTTTCGAGCGGCCGCTCATTTGCCTTTTTTACATCGGGCGTGGGGGTTGCGACGGGCTGTGAGGCTTGCGAGAAACCGACCGATGCCATGCCCGTCATGATTGTAGTGAAAACCAGAGATCTGAATATCATTTCGGCTCGTTTTGATGTATTTTCAATAAAACCAGCGAATAAGTAAAGAAAGTTTCGGAGCTAAGAATTTATGAAGAGATCGTTGTTGTCCGTCTTTTTCATTTTGTGTATTACCGCCTCGGCGTTTGCCCAGCGTGAACTTGGTGTCAGGCCGACCGAGACCGGAGGGCCGCTCAGGTTCGAACAAGCAGCTTTTGACGTGCATTCGTACAAT
>CAZJFB010000049.1:2981-26094 GCA_964545145.1 uncultured Chloracidobacterium sp.
TATTCGGGCGTCCCGCGTGAGGCCCCGCGTCCGCCGTGGGTCGGCGGCTTTATGTGGAAAAAGACGCCATCGGGCGCCGACTGGATCTCGGTCGCACTGCAGAATGACGGTGCCGACCTGTTGTTCCCGTGTAAGGATCATCCGTCGGACAAACCTGCGCTTGCGGAGATGAGTATTACTGTCCCCGATCCATTGGTCGCCACCGGTCCCGGCAAACTTGTTAGCACGGAAAAGAACAAGAACGGTACAACCACATACAACTGGAGCATGGATAATCCGATCGCCAACTACTCGATCGTTTTTAATGCGGCGCCCTACAAACTCATCAAAGACAGATATCGTTCGATCACGGGCGAGATCATGCCGATAGACTTTTACATCCTGCCCGAGAGTTTTGAGAAAGGTGCCGGCCTGATCGCCGAGCAGAAGAAATACATTGCGTTTTTCGAAAAGTACCTTGGGCCGTTCCCGTTTCGAGCAGTTAAGGTGGGGATCTCTGAGACGCCGCATTTGGGCATGGAACACTCGACCAATATCGCCTACGGCAATCAGTTCAAATACGACAAGGACGGGACCGACTGGCTTTTGCTGCATGAGTTCGGGCACGAGTATTGGGCAAATCTGGTAACGGCTAGCGACTGGCGGGATTTCTGGATCCACGAAGGATTTCAGTCCTACATGGACACGCTATATCAGGAGCACCTACACGGCCAGGAAGCGTACCTTACGGCCATGAAGAACCGGGCCAGGGGCTTCAAAAACAAACAGCCCGTAGCTCCCCGCGAACCGAAGATCGCCTATCAGGTCTATATGTCCGAACCGGACTATTTGAGTTCGGACGGTGATATCTATGGCAAAGGTGCGTATTTCCTGCATACTCTGCGATATCTGATCGGCGACAAGGCATTCTTCAACGCACTACGCCACATGGCGTACCCGACAAAGGAACTTGAAAAGATCACGACAGGCGGCCAGGAACGGCTCGTCAATACTGACGATTTCCTGACCATCGCCGAGGCCGACTCGGGAATGAAGCTCGACTGGCTCTTTGAGATGTACCTTCGTCAACCGAAGCTGCCAAAGCTCGTTACCTCAGTTTCCGGTAATACTATGAATCTGAGATGGGAAACGCCCGGCAATATGCCTTTCCCGATGCCGATCGACGTCGAGGTCAATGGCAAGCTCCAGCGTGTCGAGATGAAGGACGGGAAAGGGTCTGTCTCGTTTACCGGCACAGCACCGGTTGTCGATCCAAAGGGTTGGGTATTAAAGGCCCAATAGGTCGAGACCATTGCGCGCTCATTGCTAATGGCCGGGCTGTGATGCTCCGGCCATTTTTATTTCCTGCGACGGTGGCCGGAGTTGGGCTGAAGGTTGCAAAATTGCCCGTTTGGGGCGCTTTTGGTATTTTTAAAGGTTGGTCATTTATTAATAATTGTTATAAATAGGATTTATCGAATGGCGACGCCAACCACAAAATTGAATACCAAAGAGGCCGAAAAGAACGGCAAGACATCGACGGCTGACAAGTACCACGGACTCGATGCCGATACTCTCGTCGGCCTCTATCGGACGATGTATATGTCGCGTCGGATCGACGATAAGGAGATCCAGCTCAAGGGCCAAAACAAGATCTTTTTCCAAATATCAGGAGCAGGGCACGAGGCTGTTTTGGCTGCGGCCGCACTCACTCTGAAACCGGGCTATGACTGGTTCTTTCCCTACTATCGTGACCGCGCATTGATGCTCGGTTTGGGCATGACCGCGCAGGAAATGCTTTGGTCATCTGTCGGCGCCGAGACCGATCCCAATTCGCACGGGCGTCAGATGCCGTCGCACTGGGGCAGCGTCAAGCTTAACGTTCCTTCACAGTCGTCATGTACGGGTTCGCAGGCGCTTCATGCCGTCGGTGCGGCCGAGGCCGGCTACCGTGCGTCGCTCGTCACGGATCTTCAGGACAAGATCACAGGATTTAAGGGCGACGAGGTCGTCTATATGTCGGTCGGTGACGGTACGACGAGCGAGGGCGAGTGGTGGGAAGCTCTGAACACAGCGTGTAATCTCAAGCTGCCGGTGATCTTTGTCGTTGAGGACAACGGATATGCGATCTCGACACCGGTCGAGGTCGGTACCGCCGGCGGCGACGTGTCGAAGCTCGTGGCCGGGTTCCCGGGATTGTTCATTCAGAATGTGGACGGAACGGATCCGCTGGCAAGCTATTCGGTATTCAAGAACGCGGTCGCGTATTGCCGCGAACGTAAAGGCCCGGCATTCATACATGCCAAGGTGATCCGTCCGTATTCGCACTCTCTGTCGGACGACGAAAAGCTTTATCGCCCCGACGAGGAACGCGAGGCGGACGCGGCTATCGATCCTATCAAGACATGGGCCGAATTCCTGATGACAGAGGGCATCGCCTCGAGTGAGCAGCTAGAAGCCCTTCGGAAAGAGGTCGACGACGAGGTAAACAAGGCGTCCGACATTGCTATCGAGACACCACAGCCCGACGGGCCCACCGCGCTCCGGAACGTCTTTTCGCCTGACGTTGATCCGACCGACCGACAGCTTTTTGACACCGAGGACGGTGCCGAACTCTCCGGCAATGCCGGTACGATGGTCGATCTGATCAACCGCTGCATGCACGAGGAGATGGCACGCGACGAGCGGATCGTCGTCTTTGGCGAGGACGTCGCCGATTGCTCCCGCGAACAATATCTCGATCAGGTGAAAGGAAAAGGAGGCGTCTTTAAGGTCACAGCGAATTTGCAGCGAGAGTTTGGCTCGGTGCGTGTATTCAATTCGCCGCTTGCCGAGGCGAATATCGTCGGCCGTGCTGTCGGTATGGCGCTTCGCGGACTCAAACCGGTTTGCGAGATCCAGTTCTTTGATTATATTTTCCCGGCGATGCATCAGATCCGTAATGAGGTCGCGACGATGCGTTGGCGTTCGGACGGCGATTCAAAATGCCCATTGGTCATCCGTGTCCCGGTTGGCGGCTATTTGAAGGGCGGTGCTGTTTACCACTCACAATCAGGAACGACGCTTTTCTCGCATACGCCTGGATTGATGATCGTATATCCGTCTAACGCTCTGGATGCAAATGGTTTGCTGAGGACCGCGATCCGCTGTGACGACCCGGTGATGTTCCTTGAGCACAAACATCTATACCGTCAGGTCTATAACAAGTCACAATATCCATCTAGCGAGTTTCTGATCCCGTTTGGTAAGGCCAAAACCGTGCGGGAAGGAAAGGACGTATCGATCATAACATTTGGTGCTCTCGTCGAACGCTCAAATCAGGCTGCAAAACGGCTCGAACAGCAAGGAATTTCGGTCGAGATCATCGACTTACGCACGCTGGTACCCTACGATTGGGAAGCGATCGCCGAATCGGTCAAGAAAACCAGCCGTGTCATTGTTGCCCACGAAGATCCGGTCTCGTACGGCTATGGAGCTGAGATCGCCGCACGTATTTCCAATGATCTTTTCGAATATCTCGATGCGCCGGTCCGACGTGTCGGGGCGACGGACACATTTGTTGGATATGCTCCGCAGCTGGAAGATTTCATCCTGCCGCAATCGGAAGATGTGGAATCTGCGGTTCAGGAGTTAATGAAGTACTAGCAGAAGTTGTGCGCAACTTTTCGGGTTTGCGTCCGTATCTCATCCTTTGGACAAACGTATGATCACTATTCGTTCAATGCCGATGTTATTTCGTCTAACTGCCGGTCTGGGATCTGTGATCGCATTTGCTATTTCTGCATTTGCACAGCAGACAGCTTCACAACCTGTGGTGGTGCAGCCTGGAGCTCCGGGGCAGCCGACCAAGGTGCTGCCTTCGACAACGCGTGCGTCGCTGCCGGCGCGTTCGGCAAAGAACGTCGAGTTCATGCAGGGCATGATCATGCATCACGCTCAAGCGGTCGAAATGACTGCTTTGATCGCATCACGCACAGAGAACAAGGAAATTCGATTACTTGGTGCCCGGATCAGCCAGTCGCAGTCCGATGAAATGAACTTCATGCGGCGTTGGCTTGAGGCCCGCGGAGAAACTGTTGGCATGCCGATGTCGGATAAGTCGGGAGGGCATTCGCATGGCGGCCACTCATCCGGCTCGAAGATGATGATGCCTGGTATGCTCAGTGAAGAGCAGATGAGCGATCTAAGAGATGCAACGGGAGCAGATTTTGACCGGCTCTTTTTGATCGGTATGATCCAGCACCATAATGGTGCGTTAATCATGGTCAAAGACCTCTTTGACACAGCAGGTGCAGGCCAGGATGCGGAGATCTTTAACTTTGCCACCGAAGTAGACAGCGGCCAAAGGGCCGAGATCAAGATAATGCAGAACTTGCTTGGCCAAAATGCCGTAAAAGAATAATCATGAAAAAACTACAGTCTGTTAGTCAGCGTCTATTGGGGATCTCGTTCGTTTTGTTTTCGTGCTTCGCGGCCATCATGGCGCAGGGCGACCCGTTCGCTCCGCAGCCGGCTCCAAAGCTACCGGCCGGAATGACCGGTGCGGACACCAGCGATCCGAGAGCAAAGCTAAATGCGGGAATGTACGATGCCGGAGAAGCTGCAATGGGTCTCAAACTCGTGAAAGCGATGAAGAAGCCCGAAGCTTTCCAGTTGCCTAACGACCCGTCTGATCCAAAAGTGGATAAAGGCGCAAGCATTATTGCGGGCGATGCATCAAAGATCCCGCCTGCGACCAAACTAGTTCTCGCCGGTCTTGCGTTTGCTAATTCGGATCTTGCATTCCAGGGGAATCGCCTTTTCCAGGGTAATTTTTACGGAATGAGTATCTATGACATTTCTGATCCGGCAAACGCACTTCTGCTGACGTCGATCGTCTGCCCGGGCGGCCAGGGCGACGTATCGGTCTTTAAGAATCTTATGTTCATGTCGGTAGAGATGCCGAATGGACGTCTCGACTGCAGTGCAGACGGATTTCCTGTGCAGACCACGCCGGGACTGCCGGCCGCGTCGAAGGATCGTTTTCGCGGCGTTAGGATATTCGATATCTCCGACATCAAGAATCCGAAACAGGTTGGTGCCGTTCAAACTTGCCGCGGTTCGCACACCCACACACTGGTGGTCGATCCGAAAGACAAGAACAATGTCTATATCTATGTTTCGGGTACCTCGTTCGTACGCCAGAATGAAGAACTCGCCGGATGCTCGGGAGAGAAACCGGAAAAGGACCCAAACACGTCGCTCTTCCGCATTGAGGTCATAAAGGTGCCGGTAAAGGCACCCCAGAATGCAAAGATCGTTTCAAGTCCGCGGATCTTTATGGATGCACGGACCGGTGTCATCAACAGTCTTTCGAGCGGCCCGACCCATGATTCTAAAGATCCTAATGTTACTGACCAGTGCCATGACATCACGGTATTCTCGGAATTGGGCCTGGCTGCCGGAGCGTGTTCCGGTAACGGGATCCTCCTGGATATAAAGGATCCAGCCAATCCAAAACGCGTGGATGCGGTCAACGATCCTAACTACTCATACTGGCACTCGGCTACATTCTCTAATGACGGGAAAAAGGTTGTCTTTACCGACGAGTGGGGCGGCGGCCTTGGTGCCCGTTGCCGCGAAAATGACCCGAACGTTTGGGGAGCAAACTCGATCTTCCATTTGGAGAATAACAAGCTCAAGTTTGCAAGCTACTTTAAGATGCCGTCAGCTCAGGGCGATACGGAGAACTGTGTAGCCCACAACGGGTCGCTCATTCCCGTTCCGGGCCGCGACATTATGATCCAGGCGTGGTATCAGGGCGGCGTTTCGGTAATGGACTTTACCGACGCCAATAATCCTAAAGAGATCGCCTACTTCGACCGCGGGCCGATCGATCCGAAAATGCTGGTACTTGGCGGATCGTGGTCCGCATATTGGTACAACGGCCGCATCTATTCGTCGGAGATCTCAAGAGGCTTGGATATCTTCGAGCTGACGCCGACCAAGTTTCTTACACAGAACGAGATCGACGCTGCCAAATCTGTAAAGGTCGCCGAATTGAATGTGCAGAACCAGCAGAAGATCGTTTGGCCGAAGAACAAGGCTGCCGGCCTGGCATATATTGATCAGATCGAGCGTTCGGGAAGCCTGACGTCCGACGAGATCGCTCAGCTGCGAGCTGCTGTCGAGGCCGGAGACCTTGACCAGGCGCGCGTTGCCAAGCTGAAAGACATGCTTGAGAAGAATGCCGGTATGGCGAAGAATGGAGCCGACAGTGCTCGTTTCTCCGCTCTAGCAGATATTCTGAGCCAACCCTCGCTCTGATATCCGTGAGTGAAACTCACGATCCAAAATGATTTCCCGCAACTCGATTTGAGTTGCGGGATTTTTTTGTTAACGTCACGAAAAGGACATTTATGATGAAACGGATCTTCTCTCTTATTCTGTTTTCAGGGCTTTTGAGCGCCAGCGTGATCGGCCAGTCTTCAGTTCTTGGCAGCGTTCGTCAGTATCGGATAGACAACGAAAACAAACTCTTGAGTGAATTTGTCGAGATGCTTTCGATACCTAATGTTGCCTCTGACACAGTCAACATCAATCGCAATGCCGACTATCTCGTTGAGTTGATGCGTCGACAGGGTCTGGATCCGCGATTGCTCAGGGCGGCTGATCCAAAAGTGCCGCCGGTAGTTTATGGTGAATCGATTACGCCCGGAGCCAAGATGACGCTCATTGTTTACGCACACTACGACGGTCAACCTACCGATCCGAAGCAATGGACAGGCATCGAACCGTGGAAGCCGGTCCTGTTCTCTGCAGCGATGGAAAAGGGCGGGACGAGTATCAAATTTCCCGCGGCGGGCGAAAAGATCAACGCCGAATGGCGGCTCTATGCTCGATCCTCGTCGGACGACAAGGCGGGTGTTTTTGCGATCCTTAAGGCGTTCGAAGCCCTAAAGGCCAGGAGCATACAGCCGGCAGTCAACATAAAGTTCATGTTCGAGGGCGAGGAAGAGGCGGGCTCACCAAACCTGAGAGAGATAATGGCGGCAAACAAAGAGCTGCTCAAGGCAGACGCTTTCATTGTCTGTGACGGGCCAGTGCATCAGTCGGGACGAAAGCAGGTCGTCTTCGGTGTGCGCGGCGACGTAAATGTCGACCTGACGGTTTACGGTGCGAACCGGCCCTTGCACAGCGGCCACTACGGCAACTGGTCGCCGAACCCGGCACTCTCGTTGGTCAAGCTGCTTGCGTCAATGAAGGACGACAAAGGCAATGTCACAATTAGAGGATGGGCAGACGATGTCGAGCCATTTGGCCCAGTTGAAAAGCAAGCCTTGAATGAGGCACCAAAATATGACGACGAGATCAAACGCCAACTTGGGATCGCGTACACCGAGGGCGGTGGAAAGAGCCTGCTTGAACTGATCAATCAGCCTTCATTGAATATCAATGGGATAAAAAGCGGCGATGTCGGCGATCTTGCCCGCAACGTGATCCCTTCATCAGCGAGCGCCGTACTTGATCTGCGTCTCGTTAAAGGTAACGATCACGCAAGACAGGTCGAGAAGCTGCGGCAGCACGTCCGAACGCAGGGCTTTTATGTGATCGATTGGGATCCGACGGCCGATGAACGTCTGAAACACCAATTCATAGCAAAGTTCACGGTCAGGCCCGGCGGTTACAATGCCCAACGTACGAAGATGGACCTGCCGATCTCGCTTCGAGTGATAGATGCGGTTCAGGCTGCGTCGAATGAACCGGTAGTGCGAATGCCTTCGCTCGGCGGCAGCCTTCCGCTATCGATCATCACCGAAACGCTCAATATCCCGACGATCACCGTGCCGATCGCGAACTACGACAACAATCAGCACGCCGAGAATGAGAACATTCGACTCCAGAATCTATGGGACGGGATCGAGATCTTCGCGAGTTTAATGACAATGAAAAATTAGCCACTGAGATCACAGAGAGCACTGAGAAGTAGGTACAGATCTTGCTTTTTCTTGGTGCTTTCGGTGAACTTTGTGGGCGATCTCAGAGATTCGCCAATTTGTAGACGCCAGTTGCAATGCGTTCAGCAAACCCTTCATCGACAAGCTCGTGGTTCGCCTTGCCCGATTCCCATCGATAGAAGCCGAACTTGCCCGATAATTCGCCGAGCAGTGTCATTCCGCACATTTGGAGATATGTACGGGCAAGCTCGCGAACGGCGTCTTCGCGTTTCATCTTGATCTCCATTTCTTTCGGAAATCGGGCTTCAGGGAGCGTCCAGATGTAAGTAAATTTCGGCACGTAAAGCGCCTCTTGCGGAATGACCTTCATGCGGCGTTGGAGTTCATCGAGGGCATTGGTCAGGTCTTTTTTGTCTTCGAATCCGCATTCCTTGCGAAGGTCGGCAGTCGCCATTTCCCATTCTTTGCGCAGCACTTTCAACACAAGCTGAGCATTTTTTGAAAGGACGCCGCTTTCACCTTTTCGCGAACAGCCCCAGATCGCATTGAAGACCGGCACTATCCGCGGTGCAAGGAACCACGACTTTCCCTTCACCAGTTTTGCGTAATAGACCTTCCCGCGAGCCATTACTTCGTCCTTAAGTACCCACGCGCGGCTGGCTTCGTGGTCTTTCTGCACGTTTCGGGGCATGTGCGCGTCGCGGCGGCCGCAAACAGCGATGTAAACCGACGGCATCATCTTTCGGACGTCGGTAAGCCCAAGGCAGAATCCCAGATCCTCGACCATAGCCTCGACCTCTTCGGCAGTGTCGATCTTTAAGGAATCTTCCCGTCGCCATTTTCGGTCTCGATAGAGTTCGATCTCCTCGGGTAGCTGCTTCACGGTAACGATTTAATCACAGAAGCGCCCGAGAACAGAAAAAAGGCCGTCGATCTCGACAGCCTCTCAGCGATCAGGTTGAACAATTACCTACCGATCGATATTCAACGGCGATGAAGATGCAAATGTAACGGTCGAGCCCGGCAGCAATCTTAAGTCGTCCTTTCCGGTTACGATCACCGATCCGGCACCGGCTCCGCCGCCGATCGCCGCGCCGATCGCAGCACCCTTAGCCCCGCCTGCGATCGCTCCAATGATGGCTCCGATCCCGGCGCCGATCCCGCCGCGCTTGATCGTTTGTTTGGTCTGGTCATTACCTTGTGCCGTGCCCTCGTTGTCGATCTTTACGGTCTTACCTTCCTGATCCTTAATATCCTGCAGATTGCCGGCAAAATCGAAGGTCCGTCCGTCGCGCATCGTTATCCTCTCGAAATTAAAAGTGATATTTGAACGACCCGTGACCTTTCCCGAGTTCTTTACACCCGAAATATATCCTTCGACAACTGCCCCTCGAAATTCCTCAGGTGACTGAATTGTTAGCCTGAACCTGTCGTTGTTCTGCGACACCTTGGTATTTATCTCGCTCTCAAGCTTTCCGGTGAGTACCACACCATTCGGCACCACGTAATTGCCGGGTTTGGAGGTAACAGTCGTTGGTGCGCCGCCTCGCGAACTGCTATTGCCGCTCCCGCTGCCGCCATTGGATACACCGGTCGAATTGTCGTTGTCAGAATATCCGCCGTTAGGGTCGTAACCTGTTCCACCGTTTCCGGGCTTTATCCCAAGCTGTGCAACAGCATCGGTCTTGTTGTAAACGCTCTCCGCAAAGACCGTTTGGTTGAGATATTCGGTTGTGATCCGACGTGACACTTTCATCCCGCGACCGTCGCTGACAGATGAAAAGGTGATCGTGTAATCAGTCTCTCCGCCAAGGGAAGAGATGACAAGCTTGTCGCCGGTCAATGTTGCGCGAAGCCTAACGTTACGTCCGGCCGAGTCAGTTTCGATCTTTTCTCGTCCATCTGCCGCAAACGTAACGGGCTGAGCATTAGTCGTAGCGAGCGTAATCTGATTGCCGCGAATATCAATGGCGATCTGTTCGGGAGCGATCAATTTCTCCCTCAGATCGTCTCGCTGTCCGCCTGAGACCCCGCTATCGGCAATAATATCGTCAATGTTTTCGCTGCGCGCCCGGTCGAGATCATAAGTGCCCGACAGACCGACGCTAAGGGCCTTGCCGGGACCCGGGAAACTTGTGTCGTCCGGATAGTCCTTAACACCTTGAGGCGGTTCATCGTCAGGGTTCCAGGTGTTGGTAATACCGTAATTGGCACTGAGTCGGTCGAGTTGAGAGCGTGATGCTCGCCAGTCGTCTTCGACCCGGCGATTCTGCGGATACATTTGCATGAATCCGTCAACTTGTTTTGCCGCGGCGACTATATCGTATACGTCATCCCGACTTTCACGCCGGCGGTCAAAATTGTCCTGAAATCTGCGGATCGCGTCGCGCATCTTCCGTATCCGATCTGAGGCATCAGCCAGATTGCGGCTATTTGCCGAGCCGCTTTGCATTTGATAACGGAGATTTGACTCAAAATCATCCAACTTTGAGCTCAGGCTGCGCACGGCGTCGCGGATATCTCGGTCATTACGTCGCTGCGCCTGTATGTTTGCCGCACTTACGATCAGCATTGCTGCGATCATTGAAAAGGCCGCCGCAAATTTACTCACTCTTGTCATATTCGCCTCTCATTCAGGGCACACGAACCCCTACGCGCGTTTGGAAGCATTTTACGTGCCATGGGTTGTTCAGGAACCCCACGGCCCTGCCCTGCGATGTGCTAGAATCGCCTTAGTCCGCCTAACTGATCTTATGTTATCAAATGAATACAATGCCACCGTCAGATATGCCGGGGACGGCTATTTTATTGGCACTACACCAAGTGGCTATCCGCAATTATTGGATTCTAAAGGGGATAGACATGCCGCACCAACACCGCTGGAGATGCTGCTAGTCTCAGTGGCGGCCTGCACGGCGTTTGATGTGCAGTCCATTCTCGAGAAAAAGCGGCAGGACGTAACGGGCTATGAGGTCGTGATCACGGGAACCCGTGCCGATGACCATCCTCGGAAATTCACTGCCTTTCATATAAACCATATCGTGCACGGACGCGGCGTTTCATCCGAAGCCGTTGCAAGGGCGATCGAACTCTCAGATACAAAATATTGCTCGGTCGCCGCCACAGTCAGACCAACTGCGGCTATTACAACCAGTTTCGAGATCGTCGAGGCTGCCTGATTTGGATCTGCAGGATTTGCGGTACCTGTAGAGGAGAAGTTTTGCGTCTCCGTCAATGAAGATCTTTTCCTCTAACGGAGTATAGTAACGTGATGAAAACCATTGCCCTTTTACTCTTCCTTTCTGTCACACCCCTAACTGCCCAAAAACTTGTCACTCCCGTAGTGGCAAACTACCGGGTGTCGGACGTGGATCTTATCAATATCGTAAAGGCCGAAGACGCACGCGACGCCTCACCGGTGATCGCTATGCTGACAAATGTGAACACCGCCATTCGCTATCGTGCAGCGCTTGCCGTCGGCCGTATTGGTGATGACAAGGCGATCGACGGGCTAATTGCTTTGCTAAAGGACGATTCCATCGATGTACGTTCAATGGCGGCATTCGCCATCGGCGAGATCGAATCGGCCAAGGGAAGTGACGCCATCGTGAAATTACTCGATGATCCAAAGACGCCCGATGCCGTTTTGGCCCGGGCAGTCGAGGCGGCCGGCAAGATCGCTACAGCAAATCCCCGCGATCCGAGATCGAAGGATCTTGGCGATGCCGTGCTTGATGTTCTCGATGCTGAGATCGGAAAGGGCGAAAAGTACTTTCGCGACACCGTTGTCTTTGGCATAACAGCGGTGCTCCGTGCAAGGCCGAATGAAGGAGACCTTGTAACTGCAAAATTTCTCGGCAGCAAAGATGCCCGCATTCGTGCTGATGCCGCGAACACACTTACCAGGCTAAGGAGTAAGAACGCGAATCCAGCCCTCCGTGCTATGCTCAGCGGCGATAAGGACGCGGTGGCCCGGGCAAATGCAGCCCGGGCACTCGGCGCGGCGGATGATAAGGGTTCATTGGAGTTGATGCTCAATGCGGCCACGAAGGATACTGATTCTCGGGTAAGAGTCTCAGCCATCCGGTCTTTGGCCACATTCAATGACAAGTCGGTTGTTGACAAGCTCCTTTCACGTGGCGACGAACTGCTTGAGATCTTTCAAAAGGCTGCAAAGCCAAAGTACATCCCCAGCGAAAAAACTGAGCTGATCGAGATCGCAACGGCCCTTCGCGGGCTTGCGGCAAACACCGGTAACGAAAAGGCCGTCGGTTTCTTGCATGGTTTGAGAAAGGCTGACCGATTCACCTCGGGCGAGACCGAGATGGCATTGGCATCGGTCGCTCCATCGCTATATGTGGAGGAATTCAAAGCAGAGAACAACGGCTATTCTGACTGGCGGGTCGCCAGTTCATATGCTCAGGGTCTCGGTTCCCTCGCATCATCGACGGACGCGAACATCAGAGCGAAGGCGGCCCAACGGCTCAGAGAATTTATTGCCGGAATGTCTGACGGCGTAAAACCAGCTTATAGTGGCGAGATACTCAAGGCGATGCCTGCTCTACAGCGAGCAAACGCCGCATTTAAGCCCGACAACCTTGGCGAGTTGATGCGTAACGCCCTTGGGTCTACGGACGTGAATATCAGGGCCGATGCCGCCGGCATAATTAGCAATCAACCACCCACGAAGGAGAATATCGAGGCCTTGAAGAAGGCTTTCGATCTGGCTTTTGTGAAGGACAAGACCTCGGATGACGCGATCCTGTCTATCATGGGGGCTCTCTACCGGTTGGACAAGAAGGGTTCTGTCGGAACGTTTCTCGTCGCTCTTGATTCGCCAAATTATCTCGTCAGAAAGCGGGCATTTGAGATGCTGGCTGACAGGG
This sequence comes from uncultured Chloracidobacterium sp., assembly GCA_964545145.1. Lineage (GTDB taxonomy): Bacteria > Acidobacteriota > Blastocatellia > Pyrinomonadales > Pyrinomonadaceae > OLB17. Next base: position 15,784 of record CAZJFB010000049.1, read on the forward strand.
AGCTACAGGCTGCCTCGCCGGGCGTGCTGACGTCGCTCGAGAATGCACGGGCAAAGCACAAGGATCAGGTCTTGCCGTACTCGTCTGCCTTTGGCACCAAACTAGGCCAGATGCTGAACTCTGATGCGGACTACCGTCGGGCATTGTCTCGAAAGAACGGTTCCGTAAAGGCAGTTATCACAACACAGAAAGGCAGGTTCACGATCGACTTCCTGGCCGAGGACGCTCCGCTGACTGTTGATAATTTTGTAAAGCTCGCTCGCTCGGGCTACTTTAATGGAGCTGAGGTCCATCGAGTAGTGGCGAATTTCGTAATGCAGGACGGGGATCCGACGGGCACAGGTTCTGGCGGCCCGGGGTTCTCGATCCGTTGCGAGGTAAATATGAAGGAGTATGACCGCGGGGCGGTCGGCATGGCCCTCTCGGGAAAGGACACCGGCGGCTCGCAGTGGTTTGCGACTCACTCTCCTCAACCGCATCTTGATGGTGGCTATACCGTCTTCGGGCACGTGAGCGAGAGAGACATGAAGGTGGTCGATAATATCGTCCGCGGCGACAAGATCTTGACTGTGCGAATATTGGGAAGATGATGATCGGACATGCGGCTGGTATATGACCGAGCTTGAGCGGCAGCATAAACAGGTTGAGATCGAGAAAGGTTTGGACAATTTGTCAAGATATCTCGACGGGCTCTTTCGTATTCCCGGTACAGACTGGCGATTCGGACTCGATGCCCTGATCGGCCTGATACCAAACGTGGGCGACACACTTACGGTCGTACCGTCGTTTTACATTCTACTGGCGGGCGTACGGTATGGAGTGCCAAAGATCACTTTGCTCCGAATGGCCTTCAACGTAGGCCTTGATTACGTTGTGGGAATGGTCCCATTTATCGGAGACGCATTCGACTTTGTCTGGAAGGCTAACCAGCAGAATATGGACCTGATACGCACGCGGGCGGCCGGACATGGAAAGGGAACGACGGGTGATTATGTCTTTGTGTTCGGGTTGATGATTGTGTTGCTGGCCGTGCTGGTCGGTTCGATATTCGCGAGCGTTTATTTCATTTACGGCATAACTTCAACGATCCTCGGCGGTACATTGTAGGCTCCAAATTGAGTGCCCGACCCGTCGCCGGATCGGGCACTTCCGTTTGAACAACGTGATGGATCAAGCTGCAACTGCGGGGACAGCAAACATCTTTTCCAGAGCCCCGTTCAGCACGCCAATACCATATTCACCGGCGGCCCGGGTCTTGAGCTTACCCTCGGCATCGAAGAGGTAATAGACCGGCACCCAGCCCTGCTCGTTTAGAAATGCCTCTTTAAGTTTATGAAGGCTGTCAACGGCAGTCGGTTCGGTGATCTTGTTTGACTCGATAGCTTCGTTTACCGTATCGAGATCGGTATCTGCCTCATATCGCGGCATATGGACCGCGATCGTCTTCAGGCCCAAGGCCCCGTACTTGTCTTTGAGCTCATTAAGCTGCGGCATCTTATCCTTACAAATGCCGCACGAAACAGCCCAAAAATGCACGAGCACAGGTTTGCCCTTGATGTGCTCCTGCTGATCTTCCCACGAGCCGTTGAACCAGGTTGTTGCACCTTCCATCGACGGCATCGGGTCTCCAATCTTCATTGGCATCTCTTTTCTCCAGTACTTACGATATGGGACGGGCAGCAATTGCGATCTGCCGCCCGTGTCCGTTCGTCAATCGCTTAAACTTTCAGATTCTCCTGTCCCGGCGTCCAGTCTGCGGCGCATAGACCACCGGTCTGAAGGCCCGACAGCACGCGGACAACCTCGTCTACCGAGCGTCCGATATTCAGGCTGTGGACGACCGAGTACTGAAGAACGCCCTCAGGGTCGATGATGAAGAGGCCGCGAAGAGCGATATTGGCTTCCTCGACCAGGATGTTGTACTGGCGAGCGAGCTTGCCGCCGATATCGGACGCTATCGGGTATTTGACACCCTCGATACCGTTCTTATCCTGCGGGGTTCGGAGCCATGCGCGATGCGAATGGACCGAGTCGGTCGAGATGCCCAGAACCTCGGCACCAATACCATTGAGCTCGTCGAGGCGATCCGAAAAATGGATAAGCTCGGTCGGGCAAACAAAAGTGAAATCGAGCGGGTAAAACAATAGGATAAGCCACTTACCTTTGTAATCGGACAGCTTGACGTTCTCAGCCAGCGTGTCGATATTCTTGGTCGAAGGCATGTTAAAGTCCGGTGCCGGTTTGCCGACCTTGGCAATGGTCACCGTGTTTTCGGTTGCGGTTGCAGTAGCTGCTGACATTGTAATAATTATCTCCTAGTAATAAATTTGCCATTCGGAAAACAGAGTGTTCGGAATAAACAAAATAGCTATGCTCTGTGTCCTGATGTGGTTAAGTTCATGTTCACATACACGCTGGGCAAATTCCCCGTAGTGTAAATTCGAGTGACTCCGGTTTGAATTTTGATAAGATCGCTGCCTTTTCGACAAGCGATCTTGGATGGTCCAGCTCGATATCGACCAGCTTGCCGCATTGAGTGCAGATAGCGTGATCATGCCGCTGAGTCATCCGGTCAAATCGGCTTGCACCATTGCCAAACTGTATCTCAGCGATATGTCCGGCCTCTTTCAAAAATCGCAGGCTGTTGTAAACAGTAGCGAACGAAATGCTTGGCAACTTGGTCTTCGCCAGGCCAAAGACCTCGTTTGCAGTTAGATGGTCGTGCGAGTCACGAATGACCTGCAATACGACCTCTCGCTGCCGTGTTAAACCAAGATCTTGAATCGATGTATTGACCATACAAATTTCAACCCGTGATTAGAATAATTCTAATTCTAATGCTTGTCAAGTGCAGCAAAACAAAAGGGCGGGCCGCTCGGCCCGCCAGAATGGAGTGTATGAGTTCTGGAAGTTCAAAAACTATGGCCTTGTCTTGGTCACCTGGCCGGCCGTGGGTGTGCCCTTGACCTGGATCGTCTCGGCCTCACCTTTCGTACCGCTGATGCGATACACGGTCGGCGATTCACCGATCTTGCGGTATTCGGTCGGTACGCTGAAGAGCGACGGATCAGGCTCGCTGCGGACGATATTCGTCAGCTTGTAAGTCTGGTCCCCAAAACGTGGATCGCTGTTCTTAGAAAATACGACGACACCGAGATCCTTTGAGAACCAACGCTCGTAGGTGATCTCTATCGGCCGTTCGTTGCCGATCGCACCGGCAGGGATGGTCGTGACCCTGCGAGTACCTTCAGCCGAGACACCTTCGAAGTCGCGTGTCCCGAGGGCCTCTGTCCGAGTCTCGTAACTGCTGTTTTGCCCGCCTACCGAGTATGCAAAAGCTCCGCCCTGGCCCGTTCCGACGCTTGTGATCGTGCTCGCGATAGCGGCCGGAGCTTTGCCAGTGACAACGACCGGCTCAGCGATCCTGATCTTATTTTCGACCTCGACCTTCATACGGAGGGCCTTTGCCTTTTCTTCTTCCGTCACGGCTTTAGGGGCCGTGGCCGCGATCTCATTCTGAGCCCTGGTGAGTTCGACGACCTGTGCTGTCTTGAGCTTGGAATCAAGCAGGTATTTCTGATTAATGGACGGATTCACTATCGATACTCCCTGTCCCGTCGTATAGACGGTGCCAAGCATGCCGCCGGTCCCACCGGCGATCTCGCGTCGGACGCGGCCATCGCTGTTGCGATAGAACTTGCCGGACGAGCTGCGCACGATACGGTTGCCGTCAGCCAGCGTCTGGACGCTTTCATTGACCTCATCGGCAGAGAACGGCGAATTCTTAACTGCCTGATTAATGCCCGCTGCAGAGAGCTCTGCGATCACCTTTGCTTTGATCGCCTCAGCTTCCTTTGCAGGTTGCGGTGTCTCCTGGCCCAATGCCGAGAGACCCGAGGCCGCAATAACAAATGTACCTAACAACAACTTCATAACTACTCCTTACTTTTCAACACTGATCATCTGACTACCCTAACCGCCCTCGTGACACCGTCCGAACCGATGAGAAGGTCGGCCTTGACCGTTTCCGCGTCGTTTTCGAGCGGCAGATTAACGCCGAGTGCGAACAAGGACGAACGCTTAAGATCGACGCGAATAATGCGTCCGCCCCCTGCAGATTCTGTCGGATCACCGGTGTACGCGACTGGCAAAAATTCACCTTCGGCGTCAAAGCGAACCCCGGGTCTTCTATTCCTTTTCGAGGCTGTGGATACGACCGGTTCAACCCGAGATCTTATATTTGTCGCACGGCCCGCCGAAAGTTTACCAGTTTCAATTCCCTGAGGAGGAAAAACGGGCCGTACGACTTCCGCCTCTATCGGCGGAAACTGGATCTGCTCAACTGCAACAACTCCACGGCCTGACTCCAACAGGCTGAAGACTCCAACTGCTAACACCAAAAGTGCGGCAAAACCGCCGAAAGCGAGAGAACGCGGACGTATCAAAGCCTGCCATAACGGTGCTGAGACCGGTCCATCGGCCTCGGTTCCGGCCGCAATGCGAGCCCTAACGCCTGCAAAAAGACGCGGATCCGATGTGATCCGCTCTATTTGCGGGAAACGGGCGGCATCTGCTTTTACAAGCAGTTTACCGATCGCGTCCAGCGTTTTATCATCCAATTCTCTTCGCATGATCTAAGCTCTTTGTTCTGATAATGATGACGCCTCGTCACCGTTCCTGGTTACACGAACCGGCGCAGTATCTTTCTCAGCGCACCACGGGCCCGCCATGCACGAACCTTAACATTTGCTTTTGAGCAACCCTGCCGCTGAGCTATCTCGGCGACGCTCAATTCATGCACATAGAGCATTTCGAGCAAACTACGGTCGTTGGCCGGCAACTGCTCGAGCAGCTTTAGGGCGAGGTCGCCGTTTGCAAGTTCACTCTCGGCGTGCCGCGAATTTGCCCCGGCGAGATCGTGCAGCAACTGGACCTCGTTCTCGCTAAGGTCGCAATGAAGCCTTTCCGGTCGCCGCTTTTGTTTCCTCAGCACGTCAAAGCAAACGTTGGACGTGATGGTCACCAGCCAGCTCGAAAAAGAGCGATCGTACTGGCCGCGAAACCGGTGCATCTCGGTAAACGCCTTTGCAAAGGCGGTCTGGACGATCTCTTCGATCTCCTCGTAGCGCCTAAAGTGCCTAGCGGCGATCATGGTGACAAGCCTCTTGTGCCTTTCAAATATCTCCTCGAAAGCCGCTTCATCGCCAGCCACGACAAGCTCGACAAGCTGATTATCCGTTCGCTCGGCGCGAACTATCGCGCGATCGGCGTCGGTCTCCGCAAGTTGGATCAAGCTTTCGTTTTGCAAGGCGGTCGGGTAACTGCTCATTCGCTGATCTCGTCCCGGCTGAATGGCCCGTTAGATAAAATGACGTCGGCCGCGGCGCGCCGGTTACGGATAATCTTATTTTGGGCAGTGATATTTACGCTCATTCGATAGGCAAAGTTGCGAAGGCAGCCAAAACCAAACGGTCCGGTCATGCGTGCAGCCGCCTGAAGAAGTACTGCTTCGCCAATTCTGTAGTGAGCACATATAGAAAAGTGATGCCGAGTATCGACGCGAGTACCCAGGCCGGCAGCGGAACGAAGCCGAAAACGTCGGTGTACGGCAAATACGGGATCGCGATCGTAAACGCAGCGACTAGGATCGTCGAGATAAGGAGCCACCGGCCCGGCCGGCTTCGGTAAAACGATCGCCTTGTGCGAACGATCATCGCGACAACGAGTTCGGTAAGCAGCGACTCGATAAACCAGCCGGTCTGAAATTCAGCCGGTGCCGTGCCGACAATCAGCATCAAAAATCCGAAGGTCATGAAGTCAAAGACCGAACTTATCGGGCCAAATGTGATCATGAAGTTCCGAATGAACTTTATGTTCCATCGGTGCGGTGTCTGGACCCACTCACGATCGACCCTGTCGCCCGCGATAGCGATCGCCGGGAAGTCCGACAGGAAATTGTTGAGCAGGATCTGCTTGGCAAGCAGGGGCAGGAACGGCAGGAAGAGCGATGCCCCGGCCATCGAGAACATGTTGCCAAAATTAGCGCTCGTTGTCGTAAATATGTACTTGAGCGAATTCGCAAAAGTACGTCGGCCCTCCTCAATACCGGCCTTAAGTACATGCAGCCCGCGTTCCAGAAGCACGAAATCCGCCGCCTCGCGAGCGACGTCGACGGCACCCTCGACCGATATACCGACATCTGCCTCATGCAGTGCCGGGGCGTCATTTATGCCGTCGCCCATGTAGCCGACGACGCGGCCCATCTTCTTTAAGGCACGGATTATCCGCTCTTTCTGATTAGGGTCGACCTCGACGAATAGGCCGGTCCGGTCAGCCGCGTGCCAGAGTGCCTCGTCAGAGAGCCGGTCGATCTCGGAACCGGTCAGCAGCCTCTTATTCGAAAGGCCAACGACCTCGGCGACGTGAGCGGCGACGTAACGGTTGTCTCCGGTGATGATCTTTAGCTTTACCTTCAGCCGCGCAAGTTCATCGACGACCTCGCCGACGTCAGATTTTGGCGGATCGAAGAAGAGCAAAAATCCCTCAAAGGACATCTCCCTCTCGTCATCGCGAGTGATGGCGACGCCGGGCTCCAGGGCACGACTCGCGACACCGAGCACGCGAAATCCCTTCTCGCTCCACTCTCTGAACCGCCGTCCGATCTCCTCTCGACGCTCATCATTCAATGGCGTTTTCGATGAGCCCATTCGGATCTCCGTACAGATAGCGATCACATTGTCGAGGGCACCCTTTGTGGCCATGCACACGCTACCGTTCTCGTCGAATATGATGCTTAGCCTTTTGCGGCCGAAATCGTACGGTACCTCACCGAGCTTTTTCACTCCCGTAAGGTCAACGTCCTGCCTCGACGTGATCGCTTCGTCGAGCGGGTTGGACAGGCCCGTCTCGAAGAACGCATTTATATATGCCAGCCGCAGGACCCCTGCCGAATCGCGGCCCTCGGCGTCGAGCGTTTCGTCGAGGTGGATGACGCCCTCGGTAAGCGTTCCGGTCTTATCGGTGCAGAGCACGTCCATGCTGCCGAGATTCTCGATAGCCGCGAGCCGCCGAACGACCACTCCCGAATGCGCCATATTTCGGGCACCCTTGGACAAATTGATCGTGATGATCGCCGGCAGCAGCTCCGGCGAAAGCCCGACGGCGAGCGCAATGGCAAAAAGCAGCGAATCGATGGGCGGCTTTTCGAGAAGCACGTTAATAGCGAAGGCGACGAGCACCAACGCCACCATTATGCGCGTCAGCATCAGGCCAAACTGCCGAATGCCGCGCTCGAATTCAGTTTCCGGGATCTGACGACTGACCTGGCCGGCGATCTCGCCATAGGCGGTCGCCGCTCCGGTCCGCGTGACTACCATCTCTGCCGTTCCGCTCCGCACAGACGTACCCATAAAGACGCAGTTGGTACGCTCGGCCATCGTGGCCTGCGGTGCCGAATCGCCGGGCCGTTTCTCGACCGGAAATGTCTCGCCCGTTAGGACTGCCTGATTGACGTACAGGTCGGCGGCCGTGATCACAACTCCGTCGGCCGGAATCAGGCTGCCGGCGGCGAGCAGAACGACGTCGCCGGGAACGACCGCTTCGGCCGCTACTTTTGTTGGCGAGCCGCCGCGCTTTACCGTGACCCAATGAGTTAGGCGATCACGAAGCCGTGCCACGACATTGCCGGCCGCGTACTCCTGCCAAAAGCTGATCAGAGCGGTCGCGATGACGATCGTAAGGATGACGGCAGCATCGGTCCATTCGCCGACGAATATCGAGACGATCGCGGCGAAGACGAGAATTAGTACCAGTGGATTGGTGAACTGAGCGATGAGCAGCCTCACCGCGGTAAATTGCTTATCGACGATCAGGGCATTTGGTCCGAATTCTTTAAGCCGGGCGGCGGCCTCACGAGTGGAAATACCGTCGGGAGAAGAGTCGAGTGCCTTAAGGAGCGAGCGTGGCGAGACGCTCCAATAGGCTTCGGGCGTGTTGGCTTCGGCGGACATTAGCTCAAGCGGACCTGCCGATCTGCTATTTCAGATCGTATCCGCAACAGGCCGTTTTGGTCTGTGATTCAGATTACGCGATCATTTTCCCCGGCTTTCCCGCTGAAACACAAGCTTTCGCCTGGCTTGGACGATCAGGCCGGGACGTTTAGATGTCACGTCGATCTTTCGCTCAGCAATGCCGCGAGTTTCGACAACCGGGATCTTTGGCACGTATGTGACGACATAGCCGGCGTCGATCATCCGCGCGACGAGAGCTGCTTTTTCGGTCATCTCATCGACGGTGCCGGGCAGGATGAATTCGCCGTTGGTGTCCTCGGCGAGTCGCTCGAGTTGCTCCTGGCTGGCCTCAAGATCGGCCTTGCGAGCTTTCATTCGTTTGATCAGCGTACGGTCAAGGTTTATTGTCGGGCCGATCTTTACACCTTTGTCTTTCACGCCGTTTGGCAGCGTCGCGGCTATCTCGTCCGGCATCGCCTTTATCGGCGGATCGTTAGAAGTTGCCTTTGTACGCGGCTCGATATCGTCTGATTCCATCGCGGTGTAGCTCAGCACATGGACGCTGATGTCGGTCGCGATCAATCTCTGCAGCGCGTCAAACTTTGCCGACGACCGTCCCAGGCTGTCCGTTCCGTCCGTTATCAGAACAAGATGTTTGTTCTCCAGCGGATCACGCAACAAAAAGTCAGCGGCGAGTTTCAGCGCATCAACGAAAACGGAACGACGCCCGAAATTGGCCCGCTTGATCGCGGCGAGTGCCTCTCCCTTGTCCGTTGTCCATTCGCCGGTGATCTCGGCCTTATCGGAGTATGCCATCACGGCGACAGAATCGCCGGGGCGAAGAGCGTCGACGATGCCGGCGGCAACCTTTCGCGTACGGTCGAGCGATTTGACGACACGCAGCTCACCGCCGGTGTCCATCACGATCAGGACGTTTGCCGGCAGCCGCCGAACGCTTGCGGGCTGATGCAGGACATTATTCTCGGAGATGACCAGGTCGTTTGCCGTTACGTCCTTAAAGAACTTGCCGTCCTCATCAAACGCGAGGACGTTGAGTTTGATCTCCTCGGTCGATATGCGGAGCGTTTCGTCCTGCGGCGTCGGCGTCGGCGTCGCCTGGACGCGGCCGCTCTGGGCGGCAACTGCAGATGAGCCCGCAACAATAAAAAAGAAACAAACCGCTAACCGATCTCGAAATACCTGCATTATCAATATGATGCGGCGCGGCTCTTAGGATTTGCCTCGACGGCTATCTGCGATTCAGCTTGCCGCTGCTGACGATGGTTGCCGTCGGCGAACGTTGTTCTACGGTGAGATCAAGAGGCCCATTAGGCGATTTCATTATCTCAGCTTGCACGAGCGAGCCTGCGACCACCTCTTCAAGCAGTCCGGTAAGATGCGGCGGCCCTTCAGGTATCAAATAGCCCGCGATCTCATTGGGCCCGAATTTCATAACGACACGGCAGCCTGCCTGCTCGATCGTGACATTTGCGATCCTCGTCTGCCCCGGCTGTATGTTCGACGAGCCGCGCACCTCGCGAACTGTCAGCGTACCGCTATAGCTTCCTGACGCATCGAAGCACTCCTTGTGGTCGAAGCGGCCAGGCCGCTGCGGCGAGAACGTGGACGGTTCACCTGTCAGCTTATAACGCCTTGTGTATTGGACCTCGGCGATCTCATGGTTGTAGATCACCCGCCAATAGGTCTCGCGGTCGCTTTCGACCTTCCTTGCGTCGATTGCGCCGAGAGCCTCAAGCGGGGGTTGGGACACTAGAAGAAAATCTGACTGTCGATCTGTGCCGGCATTAATAAAAACGTCGTTTATCGCGACCGTCCAGTCGTTCAGGCCCCGGAGCACACAGTATCCGGACTTTCCCTCAAAACCTCCGGTATCTGCTAGTCGACCGATCACCATTACGGCATTGCAGCGGTTGACGGCCTGATATACCCGCCAGGCGAGCTGGGACTCAGCCGGACTGCGGAACCGGCGCTCATAGCGTTTTTGAAATGCGTCGTAATTTGCGAGCCCGCCCAGGCGGGCGGAGTTATCGCCGGAGCATTTGCACAATTGTTCCGGCGTTTGCTCGGCGGGCCTTACCTGGGAGACCGCACTGAGCGTAAGCAAGAATGTCAGTAAAATGGGAGCGGCGGATCTGAAAATCTGTGCGATCTGGCAATTCATGGTCAATCCTCCTATCGATAATGACCAGTCGGGAGTCCGGGGATCACAACATCGGAAACTCGTCGACAAAATCGAGCAAGTTGCCGCAGTACCGGTCGAAACGCGGGCATTCGACTCCAT
>CAZJFB010000050.1:0-26013 GCA_964545145.1 uncultured Chloracidobacterium sp.
CCGGTTCGCGGCTGCTTACCGTCGAGCATGAGAAATCGAGCACGACGAGCTACCTGACCGCCGACCAAATGACAACGCATAGTTTCTCGATGTAACAACCCGAGCTACAGAGGAATGCCAGACAGGATCAATTTGACTGGCCCGGCTCCGATCTCCTCGCATCGCTCTTGACGATCGTCCGTTGTGAGACGACCATCTTCCACGAATCGCCGACCCGGCGCCAGACATTCAGATACCGCATTTGTATGGAAATAGTGCCTTTGTCTCGCGTTTCGGCCTCAAGATGGGCGAGGCCGGTGACAACGACACTTTTACCGTAGACCCGTGCCCTCAACTCAGTGATCTTAAAATCCTTAAGAGGCAACGACGGCAGTGACTTCCCCTTCGTAAACAGATACACGGCTCCATCGGGAGATATGAGGTAAGCTCCGTCAGCCATCATATCGTCCCAATTCGTTTCACCTCGCAGGGACCGCAGACGTCCTTGTTCTTCCAGGTGCAGAACCTCAGATCGGACTGCTTCCGCAGCTTTTGACGCGTCGCCGCGAACCGCGTCCGCCTGGCCAAAAACTCTGACAACCGAGAGTAATAGGACAAGCAGCCATAAAATTATCCAGTACATTGTCTTTACCTCCGTATCCGCAAACTATAGTCACAGAGTAGGACGGTCCTGGCCTGGAACGTACTGATTTGTCGCGAGACGTACAGAGGAAGTCGTGAATAGCCGAGGTGTGTCAACTGACGGGTTTCCCGAGCAGGTCAAAAAGCTCATTTCTATGGCTTCGGCTGAGAGGAAATGTCGTACCGTCGATGAGCTTGACCTCGTATTCGCCGTTGAACATCGGGTGAAGCTCCCTGATCCTGTCCACCTTGACCAGAACTGACCGGTTTATCTGTACAAACCTCTTAGGATCAAGCTGCGAGCGAAGGCCGCTGAGTGTTTGGCGGATCATGTGGCGTGAAGCGCCATGGTGCAGGTAGAGATACTTGTCGTCGGCTCTTACCCAGTCAATATCTTCGATCTTTAAGAAAATGATGCGGCCGTGCTGTTTGATGAGGATGCGTTCGAGGAACTTTGGCTTCTCACTGATCGATCTGAGGAGTTCCACGATCTGTCCCTGTTCGAGGTCATGTGAAGCTGAATCAGATATCAGCGAACGCGCATGTTCGATCGCCTGGCCAAACCGCTGCTGGTCGAAAGGTTTGAGGAGATAATCAACAGCATGCACCTCGAATGCACGCACGGCATACTCCTCATACGCAGTCGTAAAAATAATTACCGGCAGATCCCGCACACTAAGGTTCTGCAGGAGCGTAAAGCCATCCATCTCAGGCATCTGAATGTCCAGAAAGATAATATCAGGCCGCTCCTTAGCCATAGCCCGCATTGCGGCCTTGCCATTTCCTGCCTCACCGATAACTACAAGATCGCGATGATCCTTGAGCAATTCACGAATGTACTTGCGGGCAAATGGCTCATCATCGACGATCAGCACTTTAATGTTCGCTTCTGCCAATGTTACTGGTCACTCCTTTTCCTGGGCTCAACGGATCTAGTAAACGGTATCGTAATGTCGACCTTGCTGCCGCCGGTCTCTAGTTCATTCATCTGAAGCGTCGCCTCTCTGCCGTAAACTTGTTCCAAACGAGACCGAACATTCCTGATACCCATTCCGTTGGTTGTCATTACGCCGAGCCTTTCAGATCGGTTCGCTACCTGACCGCTATTGGTCACACTTAACACGAGCTTATTCCCGTGATGCCGGGCCGAGATCCTAATGAATCCGGTAATTTCGAATGGTGCAATACCGTGCTTGACCGCATTTTCGACGATCGGCTGCATTATCAAGTGAGGTACAGCGGCCCCGAGCAGATCGTCACCTATATCAAATTCCACCTTAAGGCGGTCCTCAAACCTGGTCTCTTCGATACGCAGATAACACCTTAAAAATTCCAGTTCCTCCGATAGCGGTACAAGCTGATCGTTTGAATGTTCGAGCGTTTGGCGCAAAAAGTCCCCCAGGAGTGCGACCATCTCGTTCGCGCGTTTTGGATCAAGCAAGATCAATGATGAGATCGAATGAAGCGAATTAAACAGAAAGTGTGGCTGAAGCTGCATCTTCAGGGCGTTGAGCTGTGCGCTCGACAATTCCCGCTGCAGCTCGGCGTTCTTTGCCGCTTCTTCCTTATAGTTTCGGTAAAACAGCAGCGCCTGAATAGTAAAAAAAGTTGGAGTAAAAAGCGAAAAGAAGGTGTAAAGTGCCGGAACGAGAAATCGCTGAACCGTCAGTGTGAATGTCGCTGGAACGTCGCCTGATCCGCGCTCGGAAAAGCCGCCGAATGTCACGAATATTATTGAATACAGAAACGAAACAATGAGACCGGCGAGGAGATTTGAAACCACATTACGCCATCGGATTCCCCTTGGATCAATCGGTAATCTCTTTGCAAGAACGAAGATCAGGGGCGTGAAGATCCCCCAGACGTACGAGCGGATCAGGCTCATGGTCAGTACCAGGGTCATACTTTCAGACCGGCCCTCGCTCACCATAGCAAGGTACGCGACTCCGCTGAAGGTCAATCCAACAGCGGTCCAGATCGCAAAAAGGATCCCGGCGGCTTTTGCATATTTCTTCATTCTAAAAATATTAGGCGGCTCCGGCTGCTGCTCGGTCTGAAGAAGAACTGCAGGAACCGGCTCGCGATCTATGCCCGCGAAAGCGAAAGTATCAGCAATATCATTACGGCGATCGAAATGACGGTACCGAACGGCAGATACCAGAGTGTCAAGATCGACAACAGAAGGCCAATATACACTGCTATCGGCTTTTCCATCGAAAACGAAACGACAAAGGCGACCCAGGCCACTCCAAACATAATGAACATCGGGCCCAATCGAAAAACGTCAAAACCGAGCTTCTCAAATCCAATGGCCCACGGCCCCGGCCTTTCAGGGCCGATATACTTGCCCTTGACCAGGACGAAAACTCCGTCGACGATCATGTAAATGCCGTTCAATAGACCAAGTGCGATGATCACATTTTTCATGTTAGATCTGTGGGCCGATTATCAGATCGTAATGCAAACCTGCCGGATCTGCCAACTATTAGACCAAAGGGTCTTGCAGCACTGTTACGGACCGTAAAGGACAAAGTGTCGGTAGTTACCAACCGCAGCAATAAAGATCACGACGAGGGTCAATCCGAGTTCAACTGAGCCGAAGAGCAGCAATTGAGCAAGTACCAGGACGGATGCGAGGATAAGTACTGTCAACAGATGATCGGCGACCACGGCATTAATCGAGAATCCCTCATTTTTGTTCATTTTCTTCACTTTCTTTTTGGAGATCTCGCAACGTGTACATTTGACCTCCGTGTCCGCGAGTTGGACCGGAAGTGTCACGACCTGCTGACGCCCAGTCCCTCAGCCCACGCCTATGAAGCCGGCCATCGCGGGGCGTCTCCTGCCGTTTGGCTTTACTGAGTGCAGAGCCTGCTACCTTCCGGTCTTGTAGAAGATAAGCTCACTTTAGTGATCGTAGATCTATTTATGTCGCTAACTCTGCGAAGATCGACGTGAACGGTTCTCCGATCGTCGTGGAAACTGATCGCGATCGGGGTGCGGATTCGCCTACGCCTGCAGCTTGAATCTGCCATCCGCAAACGGATGGATATCGCCAGTTCAGGCCGCCAGGTCGCGGCGGCGGAAGGTAAGGTTTCTGGTTATCTCTACGATCGCGGGCACGATGAAGGTCGCACAGGCGACGCCGAGGATCAGGCCTGTAATGAATCTGGAGGCGTGGTTATTCTCCCAGATGCCAAAGATCGTAAGTGACCAATCGACGGTGATCGGTATCAGCGAGAGGAAAAGCCAAAAGCGGGCGAGGGGCTCGATCTCGTCTATATTTCGCCACAAGGGATAGATCGCGAAGCCAAACAGCAACCCGAAATAAACGCCGAAACACCGCGAGCACACCGCAAACTGCTCGCCCGCCACGTGAAACGAGCGATGCGGTATCTGGTGACAGGCATAGCTAAAGAAGCCGTAGATCGCGGCGGAGACCGCATCCAGGCCGTTTACCTTGGCGAGCGGGGCAAAAACGATCGCGAAAGCCCATAAAAACACGACTCCCAAGCCAACGGACCATACACGCCATGCCTGACGCCGAAACCGTGCGGCACGATCGACTGGAGTGTAGTCGGCAGGGTCCATAGATCGAATTATATCGCGGCGACGCAAAAATGGCGGCTTGATGCCGCCATTTCGTCAACAAACCAATGCGAGCGGCGAATGCACTAGAAGCGGATCACCGCGTCCGGGCCGCCCTCGACATGTACCGTATCGACGAAGCGAATGCTCTTTGAGTCGGTCGTCATCACGACCGAGTGAGTGCGCTTGCCGGCTCCAAAGAACCTTACGCCGCGGAGCAATGCACCGTCGGTTACGCCCGTGGCGGCAAAGATGATCTTCTTGCCCGGGGCGAGGTCGTTGGTATCGTAAACCTTGTTCGGGTCGGTGATGCCCATTTCGCTCAGTCGGCTCATGACTTCTTCGACCGGCGGGACCTTTGACTTATCGACGCCGAGGCGTTCGGGGTCAAAGACAAGTTTTGCCTGGATCTCGCCGTTGAGGCACTTCATCGCCGCAGCCGTAATAACGCCCTCCGGAGCACCGCCGATGCCCATCAGGGCGTGAATGTTGGTGCCCGCGACCGCCGCCGAGATACCTGCCGAAAGGTCGCCGTCAGAGATAAGGCGAATTCGAGCACCTGTCGCACGAACGTCATCGATCAACTTCTTATGGCGTCCTCGGTCGAGGCAGATAACCGTCAGGTCGTCGACGTCGCGGCCGAGACGTCGGGCAATATTCTTCAAATTTTCCTCGACCGGAGCGTCGATATCGACCGACCCGCGGCACGACGGGCCGACGACGATCTTGTCCATATAGATGTCCGGAGCATAGAGCAGGCCGCCGCGTTCGGCGGCTGCGAGCACGGCGATGGCATTATTGGCACCGAGGGCACAAAGATTGGTCCCTTCGAGCGGATCGACGGCAATATCGACCTCGGGGAACTCGGCACGGGCCTCGTCTGAGAAATTGCCGCCGCCGACCTCCTCGCCGATGTAGAGCATCGGGGCCTCGTCACGCTCGCCCTCGCCGATGACGATGCGGCCGCGCATCGGCACCGTGTCCATCACTTCGCGCATCGCCTCGACCGCGACGTGGTCGCTGTGCTTGCGGTCGCCCTGGCCCATGGTCTTGGCCGATTCAATGGCAGCGGCCTCGGTCACCCGGAGAAAATCGAGTGCCAGCTCGCGTTCAGCTTTGTTTTTCATCTTGTTTCCTTCTGAAAAGTCCGATTTAACTACTGTATTTACAGGCATTTTATCACTTGTCTCACATCATTTGACAAGTTATGCTCTGAATATTACGGTTTTATTTTGGCTTTCGTGAGAATCGAAAGGAGATCTCGAATAAGATGACCTATATTGTTACAACCCCGTGCGTCGATTGTAAGTACACCGACTGTGCGGCAGTATGTCCCGTTGAGGCGTTTCACGAGACGCCGGACCGCCTTCTGATCAATCCCGACACCTGTATCGACTGTGATGCGTGCCTTCCGGAATGCCCGGTCGAGGCGATCTACTCGGATATGTCGATCCCGACCGAATATATGGATTGGCTAGAGAAGAATGCCGAAGCCGAGAATTACCCGATCATCAGCACAAAGATACCTGCGCTTCACGGCCCGGGCTGCTCGGGGCCGCCGGAGTAATTGAGTATCTCACCGCAGATCCATAAGGGACACGGCGATATGGCACGTGTCCTTTTTGCTTTTTAGACAATGATCACTTCCACCTGAGACCTATTCGCAGATTCGTCGGCGAACTGACCGTCCGAATCGGGGTCTTGCCAACGGAGTATCTCGAATTCGCGACGTTCTCTACGGCGGCGTAGATGGTGACCTTCTCCTTTATCCGGCGTGAAACAAACAGGTCGATCTGGACATAGGGCTCAAGCCGAAATTGATTAAGATCATCGTCAAACTGGCTGCTCGACGCCCTAAACTGGCTTGCGATCATCCACTTTTCCGGCGAATAGCGGAACTGGAATGTGAACTGGTGGCGAGCGACCTGCGGGATCTCCAGGCCGGTCAGTATCGGATTTGACGGAAAACTCGTGACCTTTGGGTCAACAAAGACATACCCGGCCGTCAATGCGAACGAGTCGAACCGTCTTTCTGCTTCGAGTTCGAAGCCGAGGCTTCTTGTCGTTCCTGCGTTCTGCCGCTGACGCGTGATCAGCGACGGCGTGGACGAGATAGTAACATTGGCGACCGGCCCGTCGATCGCGGTCCGAAACACTGCCGACCTGACGAAAGTCCGTCCGCGGCCGAACATCACGCCGCCCTCAAGGTTGATGGCCGTTTCCGACTTAAGCTCGGCATTTGACAGCGTGAGGACGTTGCCGACCCGGAAGCTGCGGTAAAGTTCGTTCAGTGTAGGCGAGCGAAAGCTTCTCGACGCGCCGCCGTACAGCGAAATGCTGTTGCTCACGCGGAAGAGAGCGGAGCCGCGTGGGCTGAGGGCCGTCTCGGTACGGTCGGGATATGCGACGGTGGCCAGCTGATTCGTAGAGAGCGTCCTCGTCACGTTTTGCCCTCTGTAATTGCTCCACCGATCGGCCCGGATCACACCGACGAGGATAAGGCGTTTGCCGACGGCGAAGATGTCCTGGATAAATCCGCCGCCAATATTCTGGCGGCCTCCGGCACCGACCAGCGATGTTGCGGCATTGTTTGCGTAAACGATCTCGTCGCTAGCCCCTCTAACATTCCGGGCCTCACCGCCCGCAACGACAGTGTGACTGCCGAATACGGCAGAGACCTGGCCGGAAACACCAATATTCTGCACCGGAACGCGTTGGACGCGCGTCAGGCTCTCGGCGGTCCGTAAAGCATTTATCGCTGAAAAAACCTGATCGTAAACCTGTGTGCCGCCGAAAGCACGCCATTCGATCCGTGTTGTCGAGTTATTTGACGTTTTGAGTGTTCCGCCGCCGGCCAATTGCCGGATGTGCGTGCGGTTGGTCTGCAGCCCGGTGCCGTTGGTGCGGACCTCGCCAAAATACGAGGGGCGCAAGAATACATCCGACGCTCCGAGACGCCAGTTGATACGACCTGAGAACGAAGTATTTCTCGTGCCGGCATACGAATCGACCGGCCCGCGGGCTGCAGCATCTACCGGGACGAAACCGCGCGTGTGCAAGTTAGACGCAACCACGCTGCCCGACCATCGTTCGGAGCCAAAGCCAAGGACTCCCGAGCCCGAGATCGTTCGCTGACTGCCAGCGAACACGTCGCTCGAGAAGGAAATTCCGTCCCGCTGCCGCCGCGGAATGAGATTGACCGCACCGCTCAGCCCGCTGTCGCCATAAAGGCCGGAGGCTCCGCCGCGGAGTACCTCGGCTGACTCGAGCTCGATAATTGGAACGCGATTCCACTGGATCCAGCCGCCGAAAGGGTCGTTCAGGGGTACACCATCAAACAAGATGACCGACCGGCTCGCCCCGCTTGAGCCGACCCCGCGAAGCGACACGCCCTGCGTTGTTGGGTTTGCATTTCGGCTGGACGAGCGGCGAAAGATCGAAAATCCTACAGTCTGTCGAAGTGTATCGTCGATCGTTGGTGCCGCGGTCGATTCTGTCTCGCTCCTCGACAGGGTCGTGATGCTGGCGGGAGTATCGCCCAATCGGGTCTCAGAACGGCCGGCGGTAACGATAACCTCTTCTTTGATCGCGGCCGGCGTTGGGGTTGGCGTACCGGTCTGACCGTTGACGCCCGTAAAGGTCAGCGTAAAAAGGAGAAAGCCCAAAAACTGCCGCATATAAAACAATGTAAAAAGGAACGGGACGCTATTTAGATGTATATTATCATGGGAGAAGTTTTGCCCCTTCGACCGATACATCTATGTCAGACACAGTGAGTGCCGATCCGCCGACGCTCGGCCGCGTCGATCAGCGAATGAAGGTGCTCGTGCTCTTCGGCACGAGGCCTGAGGCGATCAAACTCGCACCGGTTATCCACGAACTTAACCGGCGAGATTTCCGCACGATCGTTGTTTCGTCAAGCCAGCACAAACAAATACTTACGCCGTTTCTCGCATCGCTCGACATCAATGTTGACTTTGACTTGAGCGTGATGAAACGAAACCAGTCGCCCAACGAGGTTTGTTCAAAGGTAATGGCTAAGATCGACAAGATCATAGTCGATGAGCAGCCCGATCTCATTCTGGTACAGGGTGATACGACCACGACACTGGCCGGGGCATTGGCGGGTTTCAACCGCAAGGTGCCGGTCGGGCACGTCGAGGCTGGGCTGAGATCAGGCAATCTTATGAGCCCCTTCCCCGAGGAGATGAATCGCCGCGTTGTGTCACAGCTCGCCGCCTTTCATTTTGCCGCTACTGAAAAGAACAGGCGAAATCTCCTCGCCGAGGACGTTCCTACCGAGAAGATATTTGTGACGGGCAACACGGTCGTTGATTCGCTGAAATTGATGCTCAAGAATCTAACCCCGACCGACGAGATCATACAGTTGATCAGGCAGACAGAGGGCAAGAAGCGAGTTCTGCTGACGACTCACCGCCGCGAGAGTTTTGGAACGACGATGACCGGAAATTTGAAGGTGCTGGCCGATTTTGTGGACAAGCACGCCGATGTTTGTTTGTTCTTTCCGGTTCACCCGAATCCAAACGTTCGCGAGGTCGCACAAGAGATACTTGGCGACCGCGACCGCGTCCATCTTCTGGAGCCGCTCGACTATTCGGACTTTTTAGCAGTAATGAAGGCCGCGTGGCTGATCGTTTCGGATTCAGGCGGTGTTCAGGAGGAAGCTCCGAGCCTTGGCAAGCCGCTGCTGGTCATTCGCGAGAATACGGAACGGCCCGAAGCGATCCGCTCGGGCGTAGCAAAACTCGTCGGCAGCAGCCCGGGAGCGTTAAAGCAGCTTCTCCATGAAAATTACTCGGTCGATACCTGGATAAGATCGGTCAAAGAGGTCGCAAACCCATTCGGCGACGGACGGGCCGCGATCAAGATTGTTAAGGTCATTGAGGAAAAACTAGCTGTAAAGGCAAAAGCAAAACAAGTCTCGCAAGGCACGCTTTTCTAGACTCGAAAAGATGAAAGCAGACAGCAAGAACAATCTCCTGACCGTCCTCGTGGAAGACTACTTCCACGTGGGAGCGTTCGAGAATCTGATCCACCAGCGAAACTGGCAGAATTTCGAACCGCGTGTCGAGCAAAACACGATCAAGGCACTTGACCTGCTTGACCGTTACGACGCAACCGCGACATTTTTTGTTCTCGGCTGGATCGCTGACCTTAATCCTGACCTCGTTCGCGAGATCGTCTCTCGCGGCCATGAAGTGGCGAGCCGGGGATTTTACCACCGCAGCCCGAGCAACCTTACTCCTGATGAATTCCGCGAGGACCTTCGCCGCACCAACGAAGCGATACAGCGGGCCTCAGGGCAAAAGGTGATCGGTTACCGTGCCGCCGAGAAACTCGATTTTGAAAAGAACGGATGGGTCCTCGAGATACTTGCTGACGAAGGATTTACCTACGACGCGTCATTCCTGCCGACGAAGAATACTGATAAGGCGAAACGGGTCGCTCACAAGATAGACGGCGACGAAGGCGAACTGTGGGAGTTTCCGTACGCGACCGTTGACCTCGGCCTCGGACTGCTTCCTATATCGGGCGGTAATTATTTTCGCCAAGTCCCTTACACGCTGATGAGGCATGCGGTAAGGACCTGGCACCAGAAGCGCGAAGACCCGTTCCTCTTCTATTTTCACGTTTGGGAGCTCGATCCCGAACAGCCGCGTATCTCGGCGGCATCAAAATTCAATCGCATTCGCCATTATCGCAAGCTCGACAAAATGGAGTGGATCCTGCAAGAGAATCTCGCTCTGTACAAGTGTGAGGGCATCGCAGACCATCTTGGGCTAAAAGCCGAGTTGGTGGAGCAAAGCTCGCCGAAAGAAACATCCGGCCCGATCGTCGTGACAACACAAAACGCGGCAGATCTGACACCGGTGACGATCGTCGTTCCGTGCTACAACGAGCAGGAATCGCTTCCGTATCTGGCGAAAACGCTTGCTGCGGTCGAACTCGGCCTGAACGAGATCGGCTACAGGTCAAAGCTCATCTTCGTAGATGACAAGAGCCAGGACAATACGCTCGGCGTCATCGACGAGCTTTTTGGCGGACGTGATGAGGTCAGCGTCGTCAAGCACGAGGTCAACAAGGGTGTTGCCGGCGGCATTATGACAGGTATCCGGGCCGCGGATACAGAGATCGTTTGTTCGATAGACTGTGACTGTACCTTTGACCCGCATGAGTTGGTAAATATGATCCCCATGCTCACAGATGGGGTCGATATGGTCCAGGCCTCGCCGTACCACCGTGACGGCGGCGTGCAGAATGTGCCGGGCTGGCGACTGTTGCTCTCGAAAGGTGCATCGGTACTGTATCGGGCCGTCCTCCATACCAAGATCGCGTCCTACACTGCGTGTTTCCGTGTGATCCGCCGCAGTGCGATGCTCGATATCGAGCCGCGGGAACCGGGCTTTCACGGTGTGCCTGAGATGCTCGGCCTGCTCGATCTAAAGGGCGGAAAGATCGTCGAATATCCCACGATCCTGGCCGTTCGCCTTTTCGGCGTGTCCAAGATGAAAACCGCGAAGACGATCGTCGGTACCGTCAAGCTGATCTCGCGTCTCGCAAAGATGAGACTCTTTGGGAATTCCGCATCCATTCAACCTTCTTTAACATCGAAGAGGCTAGAGACAGCCTCAAAGAATATTCCGAGTTAAGCCCGTTGCCCGGGGAAGTTGATTAGACACGTTCGAGGCAGAGGCACTCGACGGCAGCATAGGTTTGTGCCGAAACTTTAGCTGATATGAAAGAAAACATAGCGATCGTTGGTTCCGGATTTCTCGGTATGACGCTGGCCATGCGGCTTGCCGACGCAGGAGCGAATGTCACGCTTTTTGAATCCGCACCTGAGATCGGCGGGCTTGCTTCGGTTTGGGAGATCGGTGACCTCGTTTGGGACAGGCACTATCACGTCGTCCTCGCCTCGGACCGCAATACACGCAACATTATCGAAGAGATCGGCCTCGGCGACGAGTTTCGCTGGGTAGAGACAAAGACCGGGTTCTACACCGACGGCGAATTGCTGTCGATGTCGAACACGATGGAATTCCTCACCTTTAAGCCCCTCGACATCATAAGCAAACTACGGCTCGGAGCGACGATATTTTACGCGTCAAAGGTCAAGGACTGGCGCCGGCTCGAAAAACTGAGCGTCGAGAAATGGTTGACGCGATGGTCGGGCAAGAAGACGTTCGAGAAGATCTGGAAGCCGCTGCTCAAAGCAAAGCTCGGCGAGGCGTACAAAGACACGGCGGCGTCCTTCATCTGGGCGACGATCCAGCGCATGTACTCGGCCCGTAATTCGGGCATGAAGAAGGAGATGTTCGGGTATGTCCGCGGCGGGTATGCCCGCGTGCTCGAACGCTTTAGCGAGGTTCTGGTCGAAAAGGGTGTCGAGATCCGCTTGAACGCCAAGGTCAAGACGATCGAGAAGCTCGAGAGCGGAAAGATCCGCGTTGAGATGGCCGACGCCCGACGCCACAATGATACTAAGCCGAAGGTCGTCAAGCAGCGGACAAAGTACGCGCAATTTCAGGCGGCCGCGGCGGTCGCCCCGGGTTTCTCCGGAGCATTTCTCTCTGAGCCCGACTTGAAGGCCGGCCGTGTCGTGAGTTTCCCGCGAGAAGAGGCTCGGGAGATGTTTGACAGGGTGATCGTGACGGCACCGTCAAATGTCGCGGCAAAGATGCTGCCTCAGCTTACCCGAGCGGAGAAGCAGGACCTCGAGGCGATCAAATATCAAGGCATCGTCTGCGCCTCGCTGCTGACGAAATGCTCGCTCTCCAATTACTACGTCACAAATATCACAGACGAAACGCCCTTCACGGGTGTGATCGAAATGTCGGCTATCGTCGACAAGCGCGAATTCAACGGTGACGCTCTGATCTATCTGCCCCGATACATCGCACCTGACGATCCGCTCTTTGACAAGACCGATGACGAGATCGAGCGATACTTCCTCGGCGAACTCGAAAAGATGTATCCTCACTTCCGGCGAAAAGATGTCAAAGCGTTCAAGATCTCTCGCGTCCGGCAGGTGTTTCCGGTACCGGTACTCCATTATCACGAGGGGCTTTCCGATATGAAGACATCGGTCGATGGGGTCTTCATTGTTAATTCGTCGCATATCGTTAACGGAACTCTCAACATCAATGAGACCGTGGGGCTTGCGGAGAAATTCTTTGCCAGTGAATTTGGGAATAAGGCATGAAGCGGATAGCGAGCCTTTCGCTCGACCTGGACAATCAGTGGTCGTACATGAAGACCAACGGCGATGCGGGCTGGGAGGAATTCCCGAGCTATCTGGATGTCGCCGTGCCTCGCATTTTGTCGTTCCTGAAGGAACGTGAGCTTAAGATCACATTCTTTGTGATCGGACGCGACGCCTCGCTCGAAAAGAACCGCGACGCTATCGCCTCGATCGCCGAGGCAGGACACGAGATCGCCAATCACTCATTCAACCACGAGCCGTGGCTCCACCTTTATTCCAGATCTGAGATCGTCGAGGAATTTGATAAGACCGAGGCTGCTCTGGAGAGCATTACAGGGCGGCGGCCTGTCGGTTTTCGCGGGCCCGGCTACAGCCTCAGCCCGGCGGTGCTCGAGACGCTTGGCGATCGCGGTTATGAGTACGACTGTTCGCTGCTGCCGACCTATATTGCGCCGCTGGCGAGAGCATTTTTCTTTCTCAACTCGTCGAAAATGAGCGATGAGGAAAAGGCCAAGAGAAAAAAGCTCTTCGGGAAGTTCTCGGACGGATTTCAAACCCTAAAGCCCCATTTCGTCGATGCCGCGGGCAAACAGCTCGTCGAAATTCCGGTGACCACGTTTCCGGTGGTCAAAACCCCGATCCACGCAAGTTATCTGCTTTACCTTTCGACGTTCTCGACCGCGGCGGCCCGAGCCTACTGGCGCTCTGCTGTGGCGGCGTGTTCGATGGCCGGCGTGCAGCCGTCGTTCTTGCTTCACCCGCTCGATTTTCTTGGCGGAGAGGATGTCGAGGCGATGAAGTTCTTTCCCGGCATGGCAAATGCATCAGGTAAAAAGATCGAATTCCTGGGTGAGGCGATCGCCGCACTGACAAGCAGATTTGACGTTGTGTCGATGCGAGAGCATGCCGATCTTTTCCGCCGGAATTCGAATGTCGCCGAGGCCGTTCCGTCACCAACGTGACATCGATCCGAAACGACCGATTGACCTACCGCGCTGGCCCGACACATAATTCCATCAAATGACCGAAGGTACCTCAGAGCGGGCGGACGCGATCAAGAGCATGTCACCGCCGTGGCTGCTGATGCTGATCAGCGTCGCGGTGGCGGCTCCGCTTGCGTACCTTCTTAATATCCGCTTTGACGAGGCCTACACCCTTAGCACGACCTCTGACGGAGTAGTTCAGGCATTTCAAAAGGCAATTGGCTTTGGCCAGCAGGCACCGCTTTATTTCGTGCTGATCTCGATATGGCGATCGATGGAACATTCGATCTTTTTCGCGAGGGTCTTTTCCGTGGTTTGTCTGCCGCTCTTTGTTTGGGTCGCCTTTGCGGTCTCGAAGCGGTATCTGAAGAACGTCGATCCGCTGTTCGTTGCTGCGATCGCCGCGGTACACCAGCAGGCGGTTTGGAATGCTCTGGACATCAGGCTATACGCCCTGATGACGCTGTTCTCGGGCCTTCTGCTTTTGCTGTTTTACGACGGCTATCTTTCTGAAAAGGCGACGTTTCGTGCCCGCGTCTTGTACATAGTCGTCGCGGTCCTGTCCCTCTACACTCAGTACTATCTCGGCTTTCAGCTTGTCGCCGGTGCGGCGGTGCTGCTGGTGCTGGGGCGATGGAAGGTGCTCGGCCGGTATGTTCTCGACATGGCGGTCGCCGGCCTGCTCTTCATCCCGATGCTGATGGTCATCGGGGGCCAATTGTCCAACGTCTCAGGCCAGATCGAGGTCCCGCTGACGATGCCTGAGATGATCCGCGAGATATATCAGAGGGTCGTTTCGCTGTTCCTTGCCGTCGAATGGATCCCACTCGAGATGGTCAAACGTTGGGGCGTGCGTGCGGTCATTGCTGCGATCGCCGGACTGTTTGCATACAAGGTCTATCGCTACCGCAAGGCCGAGGACATCGCCATTGGAGTATATATCGCCGTGATGATCGGCTTTTTTCTGGTCGCCATCGACCTCGCCGGTTGGAGCCTGACTCAGACACGGCATTTGTCCGGCCTGATACTGCCGCTTGCGATGATACCGTTCGCGGCCCTGGCGGTCTTCAGAAACAAGTGGATAACGCCCGCCTGGGCCGGTTTCGTTTTACTGCTGAGCGTGGTATCGCTCGTCGTAACCTACTCGCCGCTGGCAAAGCCAGGTGACTTCGAGCGGGTCTCAGATTACCTGATGCAAAATGAAAGGGCGAATGAGCCGGTCCTTGTCTTTCACGCAGACGCGGTCCTGCCGCTGCGTCAGTATTACAAGGGCCGTAACCAGCTAGTTGCATTGCCGCAGGAGAACGGCCTCGAGAAATGGGACCCTCGCAACAACGTGCTCCGCGACGAGGCACAGGTCATCGAAAGGATAAACAGCGTTCAGGGCCTGCCTGACCGTTTTTGGCTCGTTCACGACGGATGGTGTGCCCAGGGAGCGATCTCATTTAATTGCCAGATGCTCGAGAGCGTGATCGAGAAATATTTCGTCGTCGAGCACACCAGGCGATTTTACGATCCGGCCACAGTTAGGCTGCTGAGGCGAAAGTGAGACGTAACCTCGCCCGCAGACTGAATGACCACAGATAGACACGGATAAACATGGTCGGCGGATCCGTGTTCATCCGTGTTCCTTTCTCGCCGACTTTTGTTAAGGCTGATACCTCAGTTGGTATTCAGTTGTCAAAGATCTAACCCCCGATCCTGCTCTCAACTCCTAGGCGTTCATGTTCAATTGTTTTTTCGCATAAACATTGCAATTTACTGAGCATTCTTGCATTTTTCGCAAAAACCGATATTGAACATAGCATACTGTTGCATCTATGGCAAGAACTTTCTTACATGGCAACGTGTCCGTATTTCTACCTGCAAAAATACTATCCGGCGTCGACATCGTCCGTGTGTTGGCAAACGAAGCGAACTCGAACTAAACTATGGGTGGCAGGCGTTGGTTGGAGACTGCCGAACACCAGCTATGATCGAGACAATTGACCCCAAGACCATCGAAAAGCCGCTTGCTCGCTGTGCGGACTGCGATCACGAGGTAGAGCACTATAACACCTTCCTTTCGTCGACCAACGACCCGCGGATCGTTTGTTGGGAATGCCTCGCCCGCGAAGAAAAGGGCTTTAACGCGAGTCCCGGGTTCTTTCGCCGCTCACGCCGCGGCGTCATCCCCAGATAATGGCCGTCCGCAAGATCACCGAATACCCCGAGGCAGTTCTTGGCCAGGTCGGAAAGCCTGTCACTAAATTTGACGACGAGCTCGCTGCTTTGTGTGCTGATATGTTCGACACAATGTACGCGGCCGAGGGCGTCGGATTGGCCGCACCGCAGATAGGATTGAACCTGCGTCTTTTCGTAATGGATTGCGAGGGGATAAAACTGATCGCCGCCAACCCGGAGATAGTCGCGACCGAGGGCGAACAATCGAGCCAGGAGGGATGCCTTTCGGTCGGGAAGGTCCCTGCCGTTGTGGTCCGTCCAATGAAAGCCCGGCTGAGGGCACAAGACGAAAAGGGCGAGTGGTTCGAACGCGATGCCGAGGGTTATGCGGCAAGGGCGTTCATGCACGAAACCGACCACTGCGACGGCAAGCTTTTCATCGATCGACTTCCAAAGCTCCGCCGCGATATGGTGATAAAGCGATTCAAGAAAGAAAAGACCTGGAAATAGCCGCGACCCCTTACTTTTGCTCCTTTTTCACCCCGGGCCGGTAACGTGTGACAACACCGGCATTGACGTCTGCCTCAGTGAAGGCGACCTTTTTCATTTCTCCTTTGGAAAACATCTCAGCCTGATCGGCATGCCACGGCGACGACGGCAGCCTGCTTTGCCCGTAGGCGAGCACCGAATATGCTCGCGGCGTATCGCCAAATTCGACCGCGAGTACCCAGCCGTCACCGCTATTTGCGGCAAGCTTGCCGTCGGGCTCGCGCGCGAAGCTTAGTATTCGAAAGCACCCGAGGTCATTACCACATCCGCCGACCGGTACGTCGACCTTGCCCCGCCTAACGCGATGAACCTCGCCCCACGTCACATCGAAACTGCCATAACGCCGCTTGGTCTCGGCGACCGCTTGAACGAACGCCTCGACAGCACGGGCCTTATCTGCAAGGCCGCGCGGCGTATTCAGCGGGTCGGCGGTGCTCCAAACTCTGGCAAAGCGTTTCTCGTTGGGATACGCTTGCCGCTCAGGCCGGCGAAGCCCGGAATAGGTTGCCCACCATTCCTCAAAAAGGGTCGAGCCGCGGCTGTCCTGTGCCGATGTGTTGTCCCATCGCTCGATGATCGTCAGGGCATTTGCTACATCGCCTGTCGGGTTTGACGCCTTTACAGCGGCGATCAAGTCATCCTTCACCCTGTCGGCGGTCAGCATGCGGTAGCTATGCTTGAGCTTAACGACGTCCTCCAGGCTATATTTTTCATCGCCGCCGATCAGCTGAATGGCGAGTTGGCTGCGAAGCGACAACTCAGGCTCCTCAAAATTGGGAAATGCGTTCTTTAGGTCGATCGGCCCGCGAACATTTGTAAAATGCGGCGAGCTATTTTCGTTATGAACATATCCGCCCGGCGGATTCAGCACCTGCGGCAGCGAGTCGAACGGCACAAGCTTTGTCCACACATCTCTGACGCCTTTAGCCGGAACAGCAGTCGTGTCATCGACCGGTTGGTGCGGCAGCATCGGCAGTGCAGCGTTCCAAATAAAAAAGATGTTGCCGTCACGATCGGCGTAGGTGAAGTTCGACGTTGGCCTGGCTCGCATCTTCATGGCAGCCTTCCACTGATCGAGCGATCTCGCCCGCATCATCCTAAGGAACTGCTCGCCTGCACGATTCTCGCCATCGCCAGCGAATTTGAAAACATAGATCTTGCCGTTCGCGCGGTAGATCACCGGCCCTAGCGGCGTGGACCAGAATTCACGCGTTTCTGACGAAAGGCCTTCGCCGTTGCGGAATTGGGCCCCGACCAACTCGCGTGTCATCGCCACCGATCTGCCATCAAAGATGTAGCGATCCGCCGCTTTTGGATCAACGTCGAGCGAATAGATCTCGTCGAGGTCCTGGGAGTTGTTCGTGGTCGACCAGCCGAGCCAGCGATTGAATCCGCCGATCACCGCGAACGGACTGCCTATGCGGAAGTCTCCGTAAAAATCTACAACCCCCGGCACGGTCATGTGAGCCTCGTAATAACCGGCGGTCCATTGCAGATGCGGATTGCGGAGCAGGATCGCCTTGCCCGACTTAGTGCGGCTCGGGGCAAACGCCCAGGCGTTCGATCCGTCATTTGACGTGTCAATGTCGCCCTCACCGCCGGCGGCCGCAGGTGTCGTACGCGGTGTCGGCTTCGGATCGATCTTATTCAGAAAATTAGTGACCTTGCGGGCGGCAACCGGGATCAACTCGGTCGCGGCGACATCGCGGCCCGTGAAATCGGCGGGCATGAACTTGGGAAATTCTGCCGAGTTGAGTTCGATATAGCGGTTGACGCCCGCGGCAAACCCCTCGTAAACGTCGCGGACATCCTTTGTGAGCAAAGCGTACTTCTTGTCCGTAACCGTGCGGTGACGCCGGACGGTCAAGTCTGACTCGAGCCGCTCGTAGCCGTTTACCGTTGCCGAACGCCCGCTTGCGTTGAGTATCGACATCGGCGTGGACGTGCCGTAATCCTCACATTGTACCCACGCCAGAGCATAACCGGCAGCACGCAGGTTAGCCGCGCGAATGTGCGGCACGCCGTGTTCGGTGCGCATGATCTCTGCCTGACGCCAGAGTTCTTTGTCCGCGGAGCCGCCGACTGGTTTCGAAGGACTTTGCGCCTCGGCAGCCGCCCATAGGAGTACTGCAGCGATAAAAGAGGTACAAAGCAAACCGACGTGAGAATGAACTTTCATGAGTAGAAACCTTTGGACCGATGTGCGTGACTGTTGCGAATCGTAAACTCAAAGACGGCGGTGCGTCAATAGTTTCTATTCTGCAACTCGAATGAACGTGCTTCGATATACCGGCAAAGCCTTGTCCTCGACCGCCTTTTCGCGTTCGGTCTTAACAGGGAAAGGATTTTCGCTGATCTCCTTTTCGGTGAGACGCGGGTCAGCCCGGAAGAGAGCAAACATCTCTTCCGAGAGAAACTCTATGTCAGTCTGAACAAAAACTCGACCGCCGGGTGCAAGGTGTCGAGCTATTGTGCCGACCATTTTCTCGTTCACCATGCGCCGCTTGGCGTGTTTCTTCTTAAACCATGGATCAGGAAACTGGATCGTAACGGCCTGTATTGATCCTGTTGGAATTCCCTCCAGCAGGAGCTCGAGCCAGAGCATCGCGTTACAGAATGCATAGTGAAGATTGTCGCGTCCGGCCTCGGCCGCAAGGCGATTTGCCTCATCGACGAGAGGTTCGCGTATCTCGACGCCGAGATAATTCCACGCCGGTTCAGCCTCGGCCATTCGTAGCAGAAAGCGTCCGCGGGCACAGCCGATATCCAGAAGCAGCGGTTTCTCGGGGTCGGCAAAAACCGCGGCGACATCGACAGGGTCGGGTGACTGCCGATAAAACGGTGCGAGTGGATTTACATGCTGATGAACACGTACGCGGGCCATATGTCAGGTTGTGTCAGATCAACCGAAGGATCAGCAGAATACTGAAGCCACAGCCGGCCACATAGATGCCCAGGGCGGCGAGGCCCATCAACTCGGTCAGTGATCCGGCTTCGCGAGGGTCGGTAAACTCATCGGAAGGGATCTGAACCAGTCCGTAAACGGCCCCGGTGATCAGGCCGCCAATGTGGCCAAAGTTGTCCACAACCCGGTAGAGCACCAAACCGAAGACCAGGATGAAGCCGATATTGATGAGCAGGCTCTTTCTGAATTCCTTCGAAATGAAATGACGCCGCCGAAAGGCATAGACGAGCAAATAGCTGATCAATCCGACCACGCCGCCTGAGGCCCCGACCGACAAACCGTCCGGCACGAAGATCAGGCTAAGGACACCGCCGCCCAATGCCGAGAGCAGGAAGACGGTGGCGAGATGAGCTCGATTAGAAAGCAGTTCGACGATCTTCCCAAAGCTATAAAATGCGTAGCAGTTCATCAGCACATGCATTAAGCTGCCGTGGACGGTCGCACCCGTCAATATGCGCCAATACTCGTGGCCGATGAGAAATGCGGGTTTATCAAACCCGGCCGCAATGATCGACAGCTCGAGGCCGTTCGAGAACTGGACCAATGCTACGACCCCGATCGCAGCGATCAGAATGATGGTGTAGTACGGCGTCGGGATCGGGATCTCAACCTCTTCCACAGGTTCCGGGGTTCCGATGTTCCGATCTTCGTCGTTGGTTTGATAGGTGAAGGACATTTAAAGATCGCGGCCCTACATCGCCAGCCCGCCGTTAGGCTGGATGACCTGGCCGGTAATGTACGCGGCTGACGGAGACAAGAGGAAGCATGCGATCTCGGCGACCTCCTGAACGTTGCCGAGGCGGCCTAGCGGGATCGACGCGAGGATCTTTTCGCGGTACTCGGCGTTCATTTCCGCCGCCATTTCGGTCTCGATCAGACCGAGAGCGAGGGCATTGACGGTGATCTTGCGGCTTGCGACCTCTTTGGCAAGTGATTTAGTAAGGCCGATCATGCCGGCCTTCGAGGCGGAATAATTTGACTGGCCGAGCATGCCGACGACGCCCGAGATCGAGGCAATGTTTAGTATCGAGCCACCGTTCTCGTTTCTCATCATGGGGCGAAGTACCGCTTTTGAGAAATTCCAGGCGCCCTTCAGGTTGGTGTCGATCACTGCATCCCAGTCGTCCTCTTTCATCCGCAGAATGAGCTGATCCCTCGTAATACCGGCGTTATTGATGAGGAAGTCGACGGTGCCGAACGCCTCTTTGACCTTGCCGACAAAGTCCGCCGCCGCCTCGGTATTAGCGACATCGCATTGCCCGGCAAGAGCCTGCACCCCGAGGCCCTCGACCTCGGCCTTTAGCCGTTCAGCCTCATCGGCACTTTTTGAATAGTTAAACGCCACATTGGCACCGTGCCGTGCCAACTCGAGTACGATCGCCTTACCAATGCCTCGAGTTCCCCCAGTGACAATGGCGGATCTTCCACTAAATTGTTTTTCGCTCAATGTTTTGTGCTCCGTTCAATAAGCATTGATTCTAGTTTCGCCGAACGTTCTCGTCAAAACCGGTTCATTCCGGTATTGGACTGGCAACCCAATTTTTCTTATCATCGGCTCAACATGAGAATTCAGATCGTAGTCGTTGCGGTTCTTCTTTTCTTGGCTCTTCAGGTCCCGGCCCAGGTAAGTTCGGTCTTTATCGAGAACGCAACAGTTATTGACGGCACCGGCCGAAAGGCATACGTCGCGAGCGTTAGGGTCGAGGGCGATAAGATCGTCGCCATCGGCAGGATCAGGCCAAAATATGCGGACCAGTTCGTAAATGGCAAAGGGCTGGTTCTCGCGCCCGGTTTCATCGATATACACAACCATTCTGAGGGCGGGTTGCTTCGTGAGGGAACTGCGGCAAATCAAGTATCGCAAGGGATCACGACGATACTTGTGGGCCCGGACGGAGGCAGCCCATGGCCTATCGCCGAGTATTTCGATAAGCTCCGCGGCAAGATCGCTCCGAATGTTGGTGCATTCATCGGGCACGCCGAAGTTCGCAGCCAAGTGCTGAAGAATGACTTCAAACGCGTCGCAACCGCCGAAGAGATCGCGGCGATGGCCAAACTCGTCGAGCAGGGAATGAACGAAGGCGCTTTTGGTCTCTCGTCCGGCCTCGAATATGACGTCGGCTTTATGGCGACGATCGAGGAACTGATCGAATTGGCCAGAGTCGCTGCCAAATACAAGGGCATCTACATGAGCCATATTCGCGATGAGGAAGAGGGTTTTAGGGCGGCTATGGAAGAGGCCATCCGTATCGGCCGCGAAGCCAAACTGCCGGTCCAGATCTCGCACATTAAGATGGGCAACCGTAACGTCTGGGGCAAATCCGCGGAGGCGATCGCTCTGATCGAGGCGGCGAAAAAGGCCGGGCAAGACGTTACAGCCGATGCGTATCCTTATGCGGCATGGGCGTCGACGATCACCGTTCTTGTCCCGAGCCGAAAGCACGAAGACCGGCAGGAGGTCGAAACGGGACTGGCGAATGTTGGCGGAGCGGACAAGGTACTGGTCACCAGCTGCTCGGCACACCGCGATTATGAAGGCAAGAACCTTGCCGAGATCGCCGCGATGAAGAATACGACGCCGGTCGATATCTATATACAGATCGTCAAAGACGGCGGTGCGGGTGTCGTTTGCAACTCAATGAATGAGGCGGACGTCAAGGCTTTTTACACACGGCCCTGGGTCATGGTCTCAAGCGACGGCGGCATCGGCAGCCGGCATCCGCGCGGAACCGGAACATTCACACGTGTGCTCGGCAGATTTGTTCGCGACAATAAATGGCTGACGCTCGAGCAGGCCGTTCACAAGATGACGAAGATGCCGGCCGAACGTCTTGGGCTGAAAGATCGCGGTTTGATCAAAAAGGGAATGAAGGCGGACCTGGTGCTCTTTGACCCGAAATCGGTGATCGACCGAGCGACATTCACAGAACCTCAAGTGTTCTCGGACGGCATTCGTTCGGTATTCGTTAATGGCGTAAAGGTTTGGGACGGGGCAAAGATCACCAACGCGACGCCCGGAGCGATCCTTAAGCGAAACTAGCCGGCGAGAGCGTTTCGCTGTATCTCGAAAAGTCTGTTGATACCGCCTTCGGCTAGTATCAGCATCTCGTCCATCTGCTCTCGTGAGAAAGGCTCGCGTTCGGCGGTGCCTTGCAGTTCGATGAACTTGCCCGTTCCGGTACAGACGACGTTCATGTCGACGTCGGCCTCGGAATCTTCGACATATGCCAGATCAAGTATCGGCGTTCCCGATATGATGCCGACGCTCACGGCGGCAACTTCGCTCATGATCGGCGAGGTCTTGATCACGCCTGTCCGGACCAATTTTCTGCATGCCAGCGACAAAGCGACGTATGCTCCCGTGATCGAGGCGCAGCGTGTGCCGCCGTCCGCCTGTATGACGTCGCAATCGATGTAGATCTGGCGTTCGCCAAGTAGCTTGTTATCAACGATCGCGCGCAGGCTGCGGCCGATCAGCCGCTGGATCTCCTGCGTTCGTCCTGAAGGGCCGTTCTTGGTCTCACGCTGCGTGCGAGTATTTGTCGCTCTCGGCAGCATCGCGTATTCGGCGGTGACCCAGCCGAGGCCCTTGTTTCGCATGAAAAGCGGTACGCGGTCCTCGACCGAAGCGGTGCAGATCACCTTTGTTCCGCCAACCTCGATAAGCGCCGAACCCTCGGCGTATGGTGAGATGTTGGGTGTGATCTTCGTATTTCGAAGCTGGTCGTGGGTTCTGTTGTCTTGTCTTGAATAAGTCATAAGAAGGGCAGAGACACGAGCGGTTAGCGAGTGTGTCCTGCAAGTTCGAGGCGCAATCCCTATCGTTCGTGTTTCTGCCTCAATTCATCTACGCCGTAGACCTCGATAGCCTCAAGCTTTGACGGCATAGTTCCGAGAAATCGCTCGGCAACGCGCCCAAATCTGTCGGCGGCGTCGGTCACGTAAAAATGGTCGAGGTCGTCGCAGAGGCTTCGCCTGCCGCCCACCGCGAAGGGATTTTCGAGGCCCTTTTCTTTTAGCACGTTCGCTACTTCGTCAGCTGTGGCCTCACCCGAATCTACAAGCTTAACATCCGCACCGACCGTTTGCTGAATCACGTCCTTTAAGATCGGGTAATGAGTGCAGCCGAGAACGAGAGCATCGGGCTCAAATACCTTCATGCTTGCCAAATATCGCTTAGCGATCGAGAAGGTCTCAGGCTCGTTAGTCCAGCCCTCCTCGGCTAGCGGTACGAAAAGCGGACAGCCCGCCTGCATGACCTCAGCGGCGTCAGATGCTCGTCTGATCGCTTCGAAGTAGGCGTTGCTGGCGACAGTAGCCTCAGTAGCGATCACGCCGATACGAGGGTGTTTACGGTTTTTAGTGAGCTCAACAGCCTTTCTGCCGCCGGGGCCGATAACACCGACCACATCGATGCCGATCTTTTCGCGGATCTTCGGCAGAGCCAAGGCCGACGCTGTATTGCACGCAACGACCAGCATCTTGATGCCGCGTGACGCGAGAAACTGCGAGTTCTCGATCGCGTAACGCTCAACGGTGGCCAATGATTTCGTACCGTATGGAACGCGTGCCGTGTCGCCGAGATAGACAAAGTGCTCATTCGGCAGCCGGTCGTGCAACGCGCGGTAAACCGTCAGGCCGCCAACACCACTGTCGAAAATGCCGATGGGAAGGGAATTCATCCGGATCGCGTTCGTGTC
The DNA here is from genome assembly GCA_964545145.1 of uncultured Chloracidobacterium sp. GTDB lineage: Bacteria > Acidobacteriota > Blastocatellia > Pyrinomonadales > Pyrinomonadaceae > OLB17. Next base: position 23,794 of record CAZJFB010000050.1, read on the forward strand.
GCTCAACTGCTCCGCCTGCGAAACAGGACGATCGCGATCACGACGACGAAAACCAATGCTACAACTCCAAAGAGCCAGTTTCTAGTCAGCGAGCCTAATTGTGCGAGAATTCCGTCCTCACCGCTAACGGTACGAGGCTCGCTGGCACCGCGGGAATTTGCCTCGAGGCGATACTTTGCCCTCGCGATCAGATCGGTCACCTTCTCTTTCGCTTCGCCCTCAGCGATCGTGTGAGCGATCCCGCTCAGCGCTCCGCCCAGAGCATCTGATCGAGAGATATTGGTGAAAACCAGATAGTTCTCGGCCTGCTCACCGACCCCGATCCTCACAAATGCCGAGACGGCAAGCGAAGCATCAACATAGTGGCTGGCATAGATCTGTTTTGTGACGATCAATAGGGCCGAGACATCCTCGTAGGCCTTTGAGTAACTCGTGCCATGAGTGATGGTGAGTATCGGTTTGAGCCCCGAGCTTACGTTCGTCCAATCGAGCCGGCTCTCGACCCCTGCAAGATCGAGGGCCGGGTATTTACGCAAATAATTTTCGAACTCAGGTGCGAGTTCCCGGATCAGCGGGGAATCATCGAGCAGTATCTTGTTCTCGTCTGCCGGGCGGATCGGCCTTTTGTGATCGACATAGTCGGCCAGGGCAGTATCGCCGCGTTCCGCGTAGCGGTGAACGAGATCGACGATCGCTTGCCGAAAGACCTCTGTCGCTCGCTGCTTGCTATCCGGGGAATTCCAGTCGACGTTGTTCTCTAGTGCCGAGATCATCTCAGCGGACAGTTTCACACCGCAGTTGCCAATTACGCATCGCCGCATGTCCTCAATATCGCGGTCCTCAAGCTTCAGGTCCTCAAGGTCGCGCAAGGCGGGCGGCGAACTAAAACGTCCGCCGTCGAGCATAGCCTTGTTGGAGCGCTGGCCAAAGCTCTCACGAAAAGCTGCCATATCGACGTCCTTGGCAGACCGGACCTTTACGCAGCCAAAGACCGAGATCTGCCGTTTGTCGGCTGACGGCAATATCTTGACGACGATCTCGCCGGCGCCCAACGCCCCTATTTCTGCGGCGTCCAACCGGTCGGAAAGGAATGTCGTAAATTTTGAAGAAGCTTGAGGTGAGGCAACTGCAGCCGCGAGGCATAGGAGCAGCGCCGTCTGTGCGATCGATCCAGCAGATCTACGAGTAAACACCATAACCAGCGTCCCGCCCGTCGTAGTCTGTCTATATTGTCGCACATTACGGACGACAACGATATTGGAGGGGCCGGATCAGTGCCCGCGGACCGATACTCCGGTTGCAACGCGCCAATTGTTTTGCCAGAAACCCGATCTCTTGATACCCAAATAATCGACTTGAAATACTCGCCAAGCGAAGGTCTTAGTTAGCCTGTAGTCCAGCCCGCCGCCGAGCTGAATAGCGAGATTGGTGTTTTCATGCGTCTTCGAAGCATTGCCTGTGCGGGTCGTGAGCCGCTCTTTTGCCCATCCGGCGAGAGGATGAAAGAAGAGCCGCGTATTGTCGCTCGGATATCCGCTGAACTCAGGCCCCAGCACTCCGACATGCCTTGTCAGCTTATATTCAGTCGAGGTGTTGCCCGCGATCTCGGTTTGGCTGCCCGTGCCGTATTGGTACTCGCCACCAAAACCTATCCAGGAGACAGGGTAATAGAAGCCTGTGACAAACACGCCCTGAACGCGTTCGACCGGCAAGTCATCCACACGCTGGAAATTGTAACCGCCGCCGACGATGAACGAGTTGCTTACCTCTTCCCTAAGTGATTCGGCCATAGGTACGGCGCTTGGGATCTTGTTTGCAACGGGGATAGGTTTGCCCGTCACGGCATTCCTGGTCGGATCGACCGTTACCTTGTACTTATTGATGGCCGAGAGACGCGCCCCGTAAATCGGCGATAGCTCGTTGGCCCTGGCGAGGGTGGTTGGTCTATCGAGATCTGCCGCCGTACGCCCCTGCCCGGCAACGAAGCCGACGCACATGACGCACGCCGAGAAAACAGTCAACACTCTTACAAACATAAGCTCCTCCAAGCAAAGAGTCTGACAGTCCCGGCACGGACCCGAATTCAATGAATGCGGTACTTATATCAGAAAAGCGGAAGCGAGTAAAGAGATTTTTGTAATGAGTATGATCGCCCAAATATAAATTGGTGGAGGCGGCGGGAATCGAACCCGCATCCAAAGGTTGCGACCAGTGAAATCT
>CAZJFB010000051.1:0-14661 GCA_964545145.1 uncultured Chloracidobacterium sp.
CGTTCGAGCCGTGCAGTCATCCGCCGCCCGCCATTCTCGAGCAGCGAAAGGTACGTTTGCGATACACCGAGGCGTCGTGATGCCTCGACCTGCGTGAGGCCCCTTTCCTTGCGATATTCCTTTAGTTCCCTACCGGTCATAATATATTCAGTTGTAATATTACAACTCTGTAATAATTATACTCGTAACTTAATGATCGTCAATGGTTTTTTTGAGTAAAGAGTGGAAAGCGGAAAGTCTGCCGATCGCGGACAAGCACCGGCCGGCCGCGGCCCGGCGATGCGACGCTTACGGAACTGACGATCTGTCGAACAGATATCCGAAGGGCCGACCTCTGTTCCGAGGAATTGCCGTCTGTTCGCGTGAAATTGCCGTCTGTTCGCAGGAAATGGCGTGTTGTGTCACCGCTTTTGCGCCCGCCGTTCCGGAAAATACGTGGTTCGTCAACGCGGCCGCGTACATCGTCAATTCGATCAACGCAGAACCTGTTTCAAGCCGGTCCGGCTGCTCAAGAAGCGTCAAATCAGAAGGCCGAAGGCACTCTCCTCGTCGTTGCGGCTACTAATATATGTTGCATTTGTGCAACGTCGTGTGTACAATGCTTTCGGAGGTATGACTGCATAATGAAGAATCCGATCATCCGGCGATGGGTCGAATATACTGACGGCCCGACCGAGCCGACTGCCGACCGGCTTTATGTGACCCTTAATCCGAGAGGCATGCTGCTGCTTAACCGCAGGGCATTTGCCGAACTTGGCCGGCCGGCGGCGGCGATGCTGCTATATGACGAACGTAACGGCGCCATCGGGCTTCGCGCGGCGGGAAAGTCGGACGCAAAGCCGTTCCCGGTAAAATCTCATCCAAAAGGCTCGCACCACCTGGTATATGCCAAGCCATTCTGCCGCCGTTTCGGGATCAGGCCGGCCGCGGCCATTCGCTTCAGCGATCCCGAGATCGACCGTGACGGCATAATGATCTTGAGCCTGCAGGATTGCGAACCGGTCGTGCCCAAGGTAAGGCGGCGGAAGGATGAGGACCTGTAGAGTCTATCTTTTGGGCACCTCGCGGACATCGAGCTGCTGTATCAGCGGCGGATTTTCGGGGCTGAGCGTGAAGTAGACCTCGATGTCGATCTTTTCGCCGACGAGCAAAAAGCGGCCGCGAAGCTGATTCTCAGGCACCAATTCCCTTACTTCTGCGATCTTGCCCGCCTTTGCCCACAAGGCGGCGTACTGCTTTTTGAGCAGGTCGATCGGGTGATCCGGGAAGAAATTCTCGGCAAAGATGCCGCTCTTCTCGCCCGTTTCCCAACTCGGAATGACCTTGAGGATCTCCGCCTTTCGCTTGGCGAGAATGTCCGAGACCGGAAGCTGGCGAGGCTTGAGGCCCGCCTCGCGGACCATCAAATCGAGTACCTGCAGATTCACATTGCCGAGGCTCGCGTACGTCACGTTGCCAAACGCGACGACACCGATCCCGTAATCTGGCATGACGCGCCATTGGCTGCCGAATCCCGGCAGGCCGCCGCTATGGCCGATATAGACGCGGCCCTCACAGTCGCGCAGCCAGCCGAGCCCGTATGAATATGCCCCCGCGGTCGCACAGACACGTCCGCCGGGATAAGTGAAATTCGGGCTGAGGCTGTTGAACCGCCACGGGTGATGCATCTCGCGGACCGAGGCACGTTTCACCGGCCCCGTTTCAGCCGCGCTCGACGGCGGCCACGCCGACAGGTGAAAGGCCATGTACCTGCTGAATTCGTCTATAGACGAGATCATGCTGCCCATCGCTCCCCACGAGCCGTCCGCCGTATCGTGCAGCAGCGTCTCTTCATTCCAACGCTCGCGCTCCCATCGGTAGCCGTGAGCGAGCTTGTCAGGAGCGACGTTGGCGTACTCCCATTCGGAGGTCGTCATACCGAGCGGCCGCCATATATTCTCGCGGATGTAGCGCTGATACGGCATGCCCGAGACCTTTGTGACGATGCGTCCGAGAAGAGCGAAGCCTAGATTGGAATATTCGTAAGCGAGTCCCGGCGGGTTTGAGAACGAGATCTGGCCTTCGATCAGCTCGGAGAGTTCCTTATTTGTATCGGCGAGCTGGCGGTCGCCCCACGGATTATCCTCGGGAAATCCGGCGCCGTGCGTTAGCAGCTGGCGGATCGTGATGTGCGTCGAATCGGCGGTAGGGTATTTGAGCTTCTTCATCTCGGGCACGTAGAGATACGCCGGGTCGTCGAGGTTCAGCTTGCCGTCATCACGGAGCTTAAGTATCGCCATCGCCGTAAAGCTCTTGCTCATCGACGCGATGCGAAATAGCGACTGCGTTGTCACCTTGGTCTTTTTGTCGATGTCGGTGTAGCCGTCGGTGCCTGAAAATACGAGCTTGCCATCGACCACTATGCCGAACGCGATGCCGGGAAAGTGGTTTCTCGCGGCGTGGTCCTTGTAGATCTTTTCGATCGCGGGAAACGTCTTTTTGATCTTCTCCAGACGGTCGGTATCGGCAAACTCAGCTGGCTTGTAGCCCGCGTTGAATAAGGGCGTCTCGGCACGCCTTCCCTGCCCGGCTGCAGCCGATACCAGTACCAACAAGATGATCACGCACAGGATATTTTTCATGCTCTCAAGGTATCAGAGAGCGAGTTCAGGAACAACGAACGGACGATGGTGACGAGTCGGGCCGATCATTTTCGACACACTTTTTGCCGCCAAAAAGCGTCTAAAGAATAGAGATCGTGGAGGTGAAATGAAAATGAGAAGGCACTTTATTTTTGTTAGCTTTTTGATCGCCGCGTTTCTTGGCCCGGCCGCCGGGCTTACCCTTGGGCAAGATACAACGACCGTCACCGGCACTGCGGTTATCTATGGCTCCGGCAGGAATACGCGGACGACGACGAGGACATTCACGCTCACCATAAAAGGGCAAACGCCGCCGGGTGACCGCTCGCGATATCTGAACACGCTGATGGAGGGCGGCCAGGACGCTCTTCGCAATGCGATCAAGGACAACGATCTCGGGCGATTCAGTCTAGGCAGCTCGACCGGCAACCGGCTGGGTGCCGTGGCGGTCGACCAGGTCGATGGCAAGACCCGCGTCCGCGCCGTATTTGAACGCTGGATCGGTTTCGGCGAGATGCGTGGCGGTTACCGGTCGGTCGATTATCCTTTCGGATATGTTGAGATAGTTGTCGATCCGCGTACGGGCAAAGGCGATGGAACGTTCTTCCCCGCGGCTCGGATCAGGTTCAAAGCCGGTAAGAATGGCGGAGCAGACACCGTCGAGATCGAGGATTTCGGCACCTGGCCCGGACGCCTCATGGGCGTTGTGATGCGTGGACGGAGACTGTGAATCGACGGGCTATTCGTTGAGCATCACTTCGACCGGGTCGAGGCCGGCGGCACGCCATGCGGGATAAAGAGCTCCGACAAGGCTGCCGCCGATCGCAATTGCGATCGCCGTCAGTATCCAATTGCGGCTGAATTCGAATGACAGGTCAAAGCTGCTGCTTATCAGGTACGATGCTATCGCCGAGACGATGGCCCCGAGCACGATACCGAGCAGTCCGATAAGGAACGCCTCGCCCTCGATCACGCGAACTATAAAAGCTCGCGACGAGCCGAGCGATTTGAGAATGCCGATCTCTTTGCGGCGTTCGGTGATGGTCGTGTACATCGACAGCAGCACAAAGATCGTCGAGACGAAAGCGCCGAGAGCGACCAGCACGCGAAGAAATGTATTCAGCCCCGGAATGCGGTCCTGAGCATCGGTGACAAGGTCACTGGTGAGGCTGATCTTGTTGCCAGGCAGTTCGGCGTTGATCCTTGCCGCGACCGCCGCGGCATCATAACCGGGCTTTAGCTTTACGAGAATGTAAGTACATTTGTCGGTCTGCAGCGCGTCCTGCAGTCCGGCAAGCGACAGTTTGATACGAGCGCCGGACGGCGGCGAAAAGACGCCGACGATCTTGTACGGTTTGTCGCCGAACAGCGGATAGCTGTCACCGAGTTTGTGACCCTCGCTGGCCATCTGGCGTTCGTCGAGAATGACCTCGTCATTCGCCTCGGGTGCTCGGCCGGCAACGAGCGACATCTCGTTCATCTCGGCAAATGGCTTCCAATCGACCCCGTCTATCTGCCTCAGGCCCCAGCGGCTCTTCGAATCAGGCGAGAAATATCGTATAACCGGCACCGTCGCGGCGACGCCTTCGATCTGGAGCAGGCGAGGCGCGTAGGCCACATTAACGGCGGTATTCGAGCTGGTCGCCTCCATTCCGCCGGGCCGGGTGAAGACGATCTCGGCCTTCCAATTCGCGGCACGCTTTGCCATGTCGTTGGTCATTCCGCGGGCGAGGCCGGTAAACAATACGACGAGAACGACGCCGAGAGCAACGCCGACTACGCTGATGAGCGTGCGGAAAGGGCGGACCCTGAGATTAGCGAAGACAAGTTCGAGCATTGGCGAGCGATCAATAACGTTTGCGGTACATCTTGCCCTTACGGAGCAGGATCTTGCGGATCGACCAGGTCAGTATCACCGAGAAAAGCAGCAGCCCCCACGCCCCGACCGCCGTGCGCCACGCCCATTCCCACTTACCTCGAAAGGTGCCGAGGATCGAGCCGACGGCTATGCCAAAACCGGCAAATGTAGCCAGGGCATTGAGATACTTCCCGCTCTCGAAGTACTTCGATATAAGCACGGGAAGGTATGCGGTGAATTCACCGACCATCCGCGGAATGCGTTTTACGTCGTCGGTGAAGGTGCGCGTCTCTTCGCCTGCACCGACGAGCAGCACACCGTGACGCATCGCGAATAGATTGAAAAGTACCGAAATGACCGAGAAAAGCACCGAGATCGCAAAGGCCCGCTTACGGGCGATGCCGTCCTGAGATGCCGCAAAGAGGTCAAAGAAGTAACGCTCCTGGGCGTAGTGCGTGAGAAATTCGACCGAGTGACTAAATGCAGGTAGTAGTATCGAGACTATGACATTTGCCTGCCAAAACGGCGTCGCACGACGGAACGACTGCACCACGGCACCTGCAAGTCCGGTCGTGATAAATCGAAAAACGAGTTCGACAGCAACGGCCGTGAGGGTCACGAGCCAGCTTTCGCGGCTCGCTTGATAAACTGTGTAATAAAAGGAAGCCCGAACGATCGCGCCGAGCAGCGCGGCTTTCCAATTCCATCGGGTGACAAGTTGAAACGGATGTCGAATGAGGTTTCGAAGTACGTCCGATACCTCAATTTGTTCGTCCCACACCTCCTCCATGTCGTCGGCGTCGGCGATCGAATGGTGGATATCGTCTGAAACTGACATTGGCGGAACTGTTTCCCTTTCCATAAGCGTTGACGAGTCAACAGTCCTCGCCTCAGGAAAACCCGCGAACAGGCCCTCCGGTCCTAAATGTCCGTTCTCACAAGGAAAACGAAAACGAAGATTTTATCACACGCGGTTGATCTTTCCCATATTGGGAAGCCAGCAGGAGGTCAACGAGCACGCAAAGAGTTTAACATAATCGCGGCGGGGCGTTGGCAACGAAAAAACATTAGAAACGCTCAAAATAATTGTCATAAATGCTATTTTGGCGGTGTCTTGCTCATAGATAAAGGGAAATATCCCGCACGCAATGCATTTTTGGAGACGCAATTATGAGTTGGTTATATACTATCGTTTTCGCCGGCCTCGCACTTACATCGCAGGGAAATTCGACAGCAAAGGCTGAATCCGTACCTGTTTGCGAAGCACCCGCGGCATATGCCGAAGTCCTGCAGCAGGACGAGACCGAGAAATTTGAGCAGAGCTACCCGCTCAACGCAAACGGCCGCGTTAACGTCTCGAACGTGAACGGCTCGATCACCGTCGAGGCGTGGGACCGCAACGAGGTAAAGCTCGAGTACACAAAGGTTGCGGACACTAAAGAGCGTCTGGCCGACGTTGAGATCCGTATAGATTCGCGAGCCGACTATTTCAGCGTCGAGACCGATTACGGCAAGTGGAGAAAGAGCAACGACGGCTGGAGATCGGGCAAGCTAAACGTCGAGATAAAGCTGATGGTGCCTCGCGGTGCGATGCTCAACGAGATCGAGACGGTCAACGGCTCGGTCGCGGTGTCAAACTTTACCAACTACACCAAGGTCTCTGCCGTTAACGGCTCGGTCAAGGCCAACAACCTTCGCGGTACGGCCAAGCTTTCGACCGTAAATGGCGAGGTCGCAGCCGACTTTGACCGGCTGGAGAGCGGCTCCAAGATCTCACTCGATACCGTGAACGGCAAGGTCAACCTGAGCATCCCGTCCGATTCGAACGCTACGCTTCGTGCCGATTCGCTTAACGGAAATATCGTCAACGATTTTGGCCTGCCGGTCCGCAAGGGTAAATATATCGGCCGCGACCTTTACGGCAAGATCGGCTCGGGCGACGTACAGATCAAACTCGACAGCGTTAACGGCAGCCTGACCGTGAGCCGAAAGAATGACGGAAAGGCCCTGAGTCCCGCGGTCAATTTACTGCCGCAGAAGGAAAAAGATGGCGACGATTGGGACAAGGACGACCCGGAGCTAGCAAGCTCAAAGATCATGATGGCCGATAAGGACCTGGCCAAGGCTGTCAAGGAGTCTCAAAAGGTCTCTTCGAAAGCTATGGCTGATGCTAAGGTAGCCCTTTCGGCGATCGAGCCGGTGATCTCCGCCGTTACGTCCGAGTCGATCAAGATCTCGGCCGACGCGATCGCAAGGTCTGCGGACGTGCTGAAGTCAGAGGCGATGCAACGCCGTATGGAGCAGGCCCAGCTTATGCAGAAGGACGCAATGGCTCGTATCGCCAATATCGGCTTTTCTGCATCGGTACCCAGGGTCGAAAAGAAGAGCGGCGTGTTTGTCGTAAAAGGCACGCCAAAAGTCTCTGTCGAGGCAAATGGCAGTTCCGTCAAGGTGCAGGGCTGGGACCGGTCCGAGGTCCAGTACCGTGTTGTTCAATTTGGCGATCAGCGAGATCGCACCCCGCTCAAGTTTCGTGAAGATCACAGCGAGTCAGCCGTCAACATCGTCGTCGAGAATCCCGACTCGAAACGCGGCGGCTTTTTTGGCGATACGGCCCGCACCCGAGTCGAGGTCTTTGTCCCGCGAAAGTCCAACCTCAAGATCAATACCGACGGCGAACTTCGTGTCGAGGGCGTGACCGGCGAGGTCGAGTTGAAGGGATCGGACGAACCGATCAACGTTCGCGATGTCGATGGCAAGCTTAAGGTGTCTAACTCAGACGGCACGATCCGCGTAATAGGGTTCCGAGGCGATATCGACGCTGAGACCTCGGACGGCATGATCAATCTCGAAGGCGATTTTCGCAGCCTTCGTGCGCGCGGAAGCGACGGATCGATCAGCCTTACTCTGCCTGAAGGCACGTCTGCCGATATCGAGGCGAATTGCCCCGAACTGGCCGGCGACGGGATCACGATAAAGAAGATCAGCTCAGGCGAGGAAACTACGAAATACAGGATCGGCAGCGGCGGCCCGCTTTTCCAGATCCAAACCGACGGAGAGATACAGATCCGCGGTACAGGAATGCTCCGAGAGACTTACTAGTTCCTGAGGCCGGAATCTATGTCTTGTTTCCGGCCTTTCTTTTTTGAAACTTTCTGACCGATATCCCGTTTTAGTCAATAGCCTCGGTACTCTTCGCAGTACTTTCGTTCCTGAAGTTTAGGTGCTTTCATGAAAATATTTGCATGTCTTTTCGTCATTATTCTCTTCTCTCTCTCAGTCACACCGCAGTCGGGTTCGTCGGAATCTGATGGCAGCAACAAGGCGGCTGCCAACACCGCACCTGCCCCAAAACGCTCGGGAGCTGAGATCCCGCCTGAAAAGGCAAGGCCCGTCTCGATCCCAAAGCTCTCGGTCCCTATCGTGATCGACGGGCGGCCGGATGAGGATGCATGGAAAACCGCGGCTGTCTTTAACGACTTTTACCAAACGTATCCTGGCAACAATACCGCCCCGTCCAAACCGACCGAGGTCCTCGTGATGTATGACGAGAAGAATCTCTACATCGCATTTAAGTGCTGGGATGAAAAAGACAAGGTCCGAGCGACTATCGCAAAGAGAGATAACGTATTTAGCGAGGACAATGTCCGCGTATGGCTCGATACATACAACGACCGACGGCGGGCTTACGTGCTCGGATTCAATCCATTAGGCATCCAGCAGGACGGCATCTTTACCGAGGGACAAGGAGCGGATTTCTCTGTCGATATCGTCATGGAGTCCAAAGGCGTGATCGAAGATTGGGGATGGTCGGTCGAGGTCAAGATCCCGTTCAAGTCGATCCGCTATAAGGCCGGCAAGGGCTCGCAGTGGGGCTTTAATGCCGCTCGCAACATCGACAGATTCAACGACGAATTTGATCAGTGGCTTCCGGACGACCGCAACGTCTCGGGATTTCTGATCAAGCACGGCAAGATCACCGGACTCGACGAAGTAAAATACGAGCGTACACTCGAGGTCGTTCCCAGCGTGACGCTGAGCGAAACAGGCAGCAGAGTGCCCGCCAATAACGTTGCCGCCGGACGCTTCGTCAATCAGCCGATAAAGACACAGCTCGGCGTCAACCTAAAATATACGATCAGCCCGAGCGTTACTCTCGACGCGGCCATCAACCCCGACTTCGCCGAGATCGAGGCCGATGCACCGGTAGTCACGGCAAATCAGCGCTTCCCTATCTTCTTTGAAGAAAAGCGCCCATTCTTCCTAGAGGGCTCGGATATTTTCCGCTCGCCGCTGCAGGTGTTTTACTCGCGTAACATCGTCGACCCGGACTTTGCAGTAAAGCTGACCGGCAAGACAGGGAAAACGTCGTTTGGACTCCTGGCCGCATCCGACAACGCCCCGGGCAATTACAGTGAGGACGAGCGAAACGACCCTAACATCCGGCCAAGGATCAACGAGTTCCTTGATAAGAATTCCACGTTCGCCGTGCTTCGGCTGAAGCGCGATTTCGGCAGCGAGAACAACATCGGCTTCTTTTCAACGTATCGATCATTCCCCGAGCAGAAAAATCTCCTCGCGGGGTTTGACGGCCGATTCAAGTTCTCCCCCAAAATGACGTCGGTCTTTCAGGTCGTCGGGACCACCTCGAGGCGGTGTTTCTTTGATCCCGAGTTCGAGCCGACATTGAATCCGGTTCAGGCTGCGTCCAACCGGGCGACCTGCGGCGGCGGCACCTTTGGCGGCGTGACCGTCCAGGGCAGCCCTTACAATCAATACAAGACGGGCAACGGACTTGGCTACTACGTCAATCTCGATTACACGACCGAGCAGCATGGCTGGTTTGTAGAGGCCGGCGGGAGAACCAAATATTACCGTGCCGACTCGGGCTTCACCCGGCGGACGGATTCTCATTTTGTTTTCTTCTACAATCGCTTCGCGACTAAATCCAACCCAAAGGCAAAGATAATTAGAAATCAATGGGCCCAGATGTCGGGCATCAACTATGATGGCCAAGGACGGCTTCAGAACTGGAACGCGCAGACCAATTTCAACATGAATCTTCAGCGGAACACCTATGTCTATATCGGCGGCGGAGTTGAATACGACAAGATCTATGAAGAGGAATTTGGCCTAAAGCGGTCGCCTACACGGCCATTGGGAACATTTCTTGGCGACCCGTTCCGCGCAACCTGGCAGCAATATGTCAGCGCGAATATTAACCAGTCACCAAGCAAGCGGTTCAACTATGGTCTTTTCGTCGGGATGATCCGAAATTCGCTCGATTATTTCTATTTCGACCCTGCCACCGGACTGCAGGATCCCGGTCCCGGCATGCAGCGCGATGCTCAAGTCTATTTCGAAGTTAAACCGGTGGACCCATTCAGGGTATCGGTGAGTTACACCAAGAGCCGATTGACCCGAAATGATAATCGACTGAGATCTTTCGATTCTGACCTTGTGAGTATCAGGTCGACCTACCAATTCACGCGTTTCATGTTCACCAGGTTTCGACTCGACTATGACGGCACCGAAAAGAACTTCGCGGGACAAATGCTGGTTGGCTACACGCCTAATCCCGGTACGGCATTTTATGTCGGATACAACGACAATCTTAACCGGAACGGCCGCAATCCGTTCACCAATGACTTTGAGCCCGGCTTTGCCAGGAACAGCCGGACGTTCTTCATTCGAGCCTCATATCTCTTTAGAAAGAGTTTCTAAGACTTCGGCTTTCCTCTCCTGAAAGTATTCGGCAGTGAACTTCCCCAGGTTCACTGCCATTTTTTCTTAAGCGCCTATTTAACCGACTCCCTCGAATTCTTATGCAGAAAGTTCTTGTGCTTTATCAAGTTCTAATGTATAAACATATGTAGCTATTGCATTTCCTGCCGAGCATCGGCGTCTACAGAAGGAGAACAGAATGAAAGGAAGCACATCTCTTAGGATCGTGGTCTTAAGTATCATTTTAACCGGATTGGTATTTTCAGGGGTGGTCATGCCGACATCGGCTCAGACGCAGGATGCGATGTTCGCACTTCAGCGCGGCTATCGTACGGGTTATTCAGACGGCTATATGGCCGGCTACCGCGACACGATCGACAGTGTCGCCAAGAACTACACACGACACGCCGAATACGGCAAGGCTGACCGTGCATTCAGCAAAGATTACGGCTCGCTCGAAGATTACAGGGACGGCTACAAGCAGGGTTTTGAGGCCGGCTACGATACGGGCTATGACAGACGGTCATTTGAAGCAAGTCTACCAAAGACACTGGATCGCCGAGGAGTGCTAGTAGGCGAGCGGATGGTCGCCGGCACCAAACAGCCCGAGGCCAAAACCACCTCACCAGATGCGGTCAAGATCGACCAAACCAACACCGAGCCCCAGACATCTCAGACCGCTCAAGCGTCGTATCAGGGCGATCCAAACACGATCGTCGTAATTCCGCGAGACACCGAACTGGTCCTTGAACTTCAGGAAGACCTCAATACCGAACAGAGCCGCGAAGGCGAGAAATTCACCGCTCGGATCGTCGCCCCGTCTGAGATCGCAGGAGCTATGGTAGAGGGCCGCGTGAGCAAGATAATGAAGCCCGGCCGCATCAAGCGACGCAGCGAAATGCTGCTCTCCTTTGACCGCATAATCCTCAACGATAATCGCTGGAGCAACTTCAGTGCCCAGCTCACGGAAGTCATGGCCGTCAAGGGTGACAATGTCAAGAAGGTGGACAACGAAGGGACCGCCGTAGGTCAGAGTTCGCTTAAGGGCGATCTGGTCAAGGTTGGAGGCTCGACCGGAGCCGGTGCCCTTATCGGCGGCGTGGTCGGCGGGCCCGTTGGCGTCGCTGTCGGCGCCGGTGTCGGTGCGGCATTTGGCGTCGGAGCGGTCGTGATCGAACGCGGCAAGCATGTTCGCCTCAATCGAAATCAGCAGATCCGTATCAAGACGGCATACGAGACACAAATCAGATAAAAAGGATCCCGATCCGGCTGCCGGCCCGCAACAGGCCGACGCCAACTTGATCGCTTACACAGGCTGAAGACGCCCTTTCAATTGTATCCACGGACGTGAACCCCTGCGTCCGTGGATATTTTTACGTCGGTCCCGTGGCCAGGGGTAGAGACTTGTAATCTCGGCATCGAGACCGCAGAATGTAATTTCTACGAATATATATGTCAAAACGAGTACTGATAACCGGCGGAGGCGGATTCATCGCCCATCACGTGATCGACTATATCCTGCAGAACACGGATTGGGAGATCGTATCGCTTGACCGCCTTGATTTTTCGGGTAATCTAAACCGCCTTGCTCACCTGCTGTCTGACGCTCCGCAGGAAGTAAAAAGTCGTGTGCACATTGTCTTTCACGATCTCAAGGCAGAGATCAGTCCACTTACGAGGAGCATGATCGGGCCGGTAAACTACATCTACCACCTAGCCGCAGGTAGCCACGTTGACCGTTCGATCGAGTATCCGCTCGAATTTGTGATGGATAACGTCGTCGGCACGGCAAACATCCTTGAATTTGCACGCAACCTCGACAGCCTTGAGCTTTTCGTCAATTTCAGCACTGACGAGATATTTGGCCCAGCTCCTCCCGGAGTCTTTTACAAGGAACTCGACCGATATAATTCGACGAACCCGTACAGTGCGACAAAGGCAGGTGCCGAGGAATTGTGCGTCGCTTTCGAGAATACGTACAAGATGCCGATCTATATCACGCATACGATGAACGTCTTCGGCGAGCGTCAGCACCCTGAGAAATTTATTCCGCTGTGTATTCGCCGCGTGCGCGACGGCGACAAGATCTCGATCCACAGCGACTCTTCGCGGACGATCCCAGGCAGCAGGCATTATATTCACGCACGGGACGTCGCCGATGGGCTCCTGTTCATAACGAATCTTAAGGATTACAAGATGACGCCCGATTTTGGCGGTGCAAAGTGTCCAAAATTCAATCTTGTCGGCAAGGAAGAGGTCAATAACCTCGAGGTCGCCCAGATCATCGCTGATGCCCAGGGCAAGCCGCTAAATTACGAACTGGTGGACTTTCACTCGTCGCGGCCGGGCCACGACCTTCGCTATGCATTGTCCGGTGATTATATGCGTTCGCTCGGTTGGGAACCGCGTGTCTCGCTTCGCGAACGATTGGGCGAGGTCGTCGATTGGACGCTCAATAACGATACCTGGCTAAAGACCTAGCTGTTCCTTAAATTATCCGGCGGCCTGACCTGAGATCTCATTCTCGATCAGGCCGCTTACCCATTCTGCCCTCGCGTCCCAGGTTCCGTCACGCACTGCGGCTTGCCTCGCACTGGCGCGGCCGGGATCGTTTTCCGCAATAGCATCCTCGATAAATGAGATGAACTGATCGCGACTTCGTGCAATTCGAAGTATGCCGTCGAGCGGTTCGTACTCGGGAAGCGGCGAGATCACGACCGGCTTGCCGGTCGCCAGGTATTCACGGACCTTTATGGCAGAGCCGTAACTTGTGAACGCGTGCTCCGTATCCCACGGCAGCACGCACACGTCGAAGCCCGACGCGTACCGAGGCAGATCGGCGTAAGGTACCGGCGGAATAAAATGCACATTCGGCAAGCCGGCGAGCTCGGTACCGCGAGCCAGATTGCCGACAAATATCCAATTCCACTCCGGCCTTTCGCGGCTCGCCCGCTTGATCAACTCCTGATCCATCAGCCACGGGTCGACCGCCCCAAAATAGCCGATCCGCGGCCTTGGTATCGCCTCGATCTCAGCTGCTGGGTCCAGCGAGGCGGCCTGTGACCAATGAGCGAAATCGACGGCTTGCTCGAGGAGGAACGACTTTTCGAGGCCGATAGTCGCCTCAGCAAGCAGTTTGCGGCCCGAATAGAGCACAATGTCGGCCTTTTCGATCGCGTATTCGTGAAGCCGGCGGATCGTGTCGAGATCGACAGCGTGGTCCTCTGAGTTAGCGTCATATTTGTCCGAGACTTGGTAAACGACGACCGATTCGCCCATCTTTCCGATCACGTTCGCTGCGGTCGGTATCGCGATCCAGAGGACAGGCTTCGACATTCCCTTTCGCCGAGCAAGCATTCCGATCTGAGAGATGAGCAGCTTTTGGTTGATCTTGCGTGCCGCAGCATTACCGTGAAAAGGCAGCGTTGCCGGTGAGACCACGGTTATCCCTTCGTCCGTATCGCGGGCAAGCTTTGCATAACTCTTTAGCTTTCGGGCGATCCGCGGGACTATATCCTTGTGCGCAAGCGGCGGCAGGCCGAGCGAGATGGAATTTACAAATATCACCTTATTGCCGGCGCGGGCGAACCGCCGCATGAGGTGATTCTTGGAGTGTGGGTGGTGATACCACCAATCCTCGCCGCCAAAGCAGATGATCGACTGGCCGGTGAGCATCTAGAGTTCCACCTCCTGCTCGGAGGGATAACGAACGAGGGCCGTACTCATCCCCATTATCAAGTAAAAGATCATCACGACCTCGGAGTCGCCCCAGTTGTAATGAACAATGCCGCCGGCCAGAAAGCCGACAGTTCCGCCGAACGCCCCGAGCAGCAATCCACGCTCGCGCCAGTCGATCTCAGGTCGGCGAAGGCCTTTCCAGAGCAGCTTCAGATAGATGAACATCCACATTATCCAGGCGATCAGCGCCGGGACTCCCCGTTCCAGAGCCAATTGCAACGGCGTCGAGTGCATGTGGCCGGTCGGCAGGCGGCCTTTATCAAAGAGTCCCCATTCTAGGTAATGCGTCTTGATCGAGTCCATGCCGATGCCGACAGCGAGATGACGCGGCTGCGATATAAGCAGGTCAAAACCTTCCCGCCACACGGTCATTCGCCAGGTGGTGGAGCCGTCTTTGGCGTCGATAAATGCGACATTGCGCTTCTGCTGCAAATAAATGAGTCCCCCGGCAGCCAACGGGACCGCACAGGCGACGCAGATCAATAAGGTCTTTCTGCTGGCCCCAAGGGCGATGATCACCGCCACTGCGATCAAAAAGCCCGCCCATGAAGCTCGCGTGACCGTTAAAAATAGCCCGATGCAAAGTGCAAATGCGGCCGCCGCCATCAATAAGCGATGGCGTGAAAATAGCTGCCCCGGCATGGCGATCAGAAATCCAAAGCAAAGTGCCAGCAACAATTGAAGCACCTCGGCGTAGGTTGTGTAGTGCCCAAAGAACCC
>CAZJFB010000051.1:14761-25955 GCA_964545145.1 uncultured Chloracidobacterium sp.
GTGCCAGCAACAATTGAAGCACCTCGGCGTAGGTTGTGTAGTGCCCAAAGAACCCGGACGCCCGCGTGTCGCGGCCCCGCGACCATTGTTCTATCCCGAGAGCAGAAGCACTGTCCTCTGACTGGATCATTGCCGCGACCGGCAGATCATACTTCAACAGCAGTTCGTAACGATAGATCTGCAGCTTTGCGATGCCATTCTCCGATGAGCCAAATACTGCCGCAGCCAACTCGTCGGGTGAGTTGACGCTGCGGCCGTTGGCTGTAAGGATCGTGTCATTTTCGTTGACACCGGCGGCAAGAAGCGGACTGTTTGGGGCGAGCCGGATGACCTTCAGGTTTTTCCCGATCGCCAGCATGGCCAGCGAAAAGACGACCGATATTATGCCCGATACGATCAGCAGGGCAACGATCTTTCGGGAGGTCCGTATTTCGCGCATGTTCGCGGAAACAAGATAGACGATACTGACGAGCGAAACCGAAAGGAGCTTTTGAAGAGAGAGCCGCTGGTCGTACGAAAAAGCGGTCGAGAGCACCGTCATACCAAGAAATGCCAACACGGCGAGATCCATCGCCCCGGCCCGGATCCGCGGCCTTACGAAAACAAGCCGAGCGGTCCAGAACAGCAGGCCAAGTGCCCAAGCAGTTTGCGTTGCAGCGATCGAGAGCGGAGCTGCGAGAGCCAGCAGCAAAATACAGGCATGGATCGCCCGGTCGAGGAACTTTGGTATCTTGCTGTCGTGATCCATTACTTGTGGCCCGCGGCAGGCTCTTTACAAACGACCGCGATGACCTCTCGCGCCTCTCTAAAAAGTGCGAACGGAATTGCGGCCAAAAGTCGCATCACGCTTTTGGCAGCGCCGCCTTCGCCGGGCGAGTAATTGAAGAACTTTTCTTCTTCGATCGTGAGTCCAGCAAGCGTTGCCAATTCGCGGAGTTCGCCGATCGTAAATTCGTGATGATGCCCTATGAAAGGCACTTCAGAGCGGTAGATCTCACCCACAGGAACGAGCGGCGAGCCGCCGAAAAGCATCTTGATCCGCTTGGGCAGGTATGCAATATTCGGCACTTCAAGATATATTGCACCACCGGGCCGAAGCATCGAACGCACGTTCGACATGAACGTCCTCAGCGAATGCGGATAATGCTCCAGGACGGCCATGACCGATACGAGATCGAACGTCTCGGCAAAAGCGGCGTTCTCATCAAACGGATCATGGTCGTGAATCGCCACTCCGCGTTCGCGGATATGTCCAAAGAGCGGTTCAAATAGGTCGCCATAGTACTGCAGCGACTCGGTCATCGAGACGTCAAAGCCAAGTTCACGAAGCGTAAGCGGCCAAACACCCCAAAAGCCGCCCACGTCACAGATCCGCGGCTTCCCGTGCATGCGTTCGATAACGCGGTATGCCTCAAAATATCGGATCGACGACGAAACTAGGTAACCGCGGAAATCGATCATTTCCGGTCCCCAGCCAACGCAGTGCCGAGCGAGTTCACACTGCATTTCCCGGCTCCAAAAGGGCCAAATATCGTTGAGCGACCTCTGGTAAACTGCGTCAAATTGTTCGAACGAAAGTTGGTTCATTCAATTCAGCCCGGCTTACTCGATCGGCCGCAGAACGAAGAGCCATCCGCTGCTCGCAGCCATTGGCAGGCGGTCGGCGATCCGTGCGTTCCACTCGACAAACCGTTTCGAACGCCCGAGCGTTTGCTTTACGATCGGGCCAGAGACGAACGACAACGCCCGTCGGTCAATGATCTCCAGCGAGCATTCGCGAAACATCGCACCCAATGCGCCAAGCGTAAAAAACTGAACGTGACCGTCCTCCGCGTTCTCAGTGCTGCCGCTCGCCCGTGCCTCGTCTTCAGTTATACGGCGGCGGCTGAGCTTGTCGGCGGCCCACGCCAGACCCGACATTCGAAAGATCATTGAGTCCCATTCAAATTCGCCGTAACCATTGGGGACAGTTACGATTACGATCCCGTCTTCCGCGATATGCACGAGCGAATTCCTAAGCAGATCTAAGGGTGTCTCGAGATGCTCGAGGACCTCAGAGAGGATCACGACATCAAACGGGCCGCCGGATAATTCCTCAACTTTAACACACTCAAACCGCGCGTTCGGCAAGTGCCCGGCGATATGCCGCGCCGCCGAGATCGAAGGTTCGTGCAGGTCGATGCCCGTGTAATCCAGGCCGAATCGCGCAAGGTGGATGCCAAGCTCGGACGCATTCCCGCAACCAACGTCGAGGACACTGATCTCGGACGGCGAGCGGTCGGGGAACGCCTTGGCGATCGCATCCAGTATGGAACGCAGGCGTTTGCCGTAGCCCCAAAGGTTTTCTTTTTTTCCGATCTCCGTCATACGCGTGCTTCCGGTGCAGCCGCCTTGATAAACCGCCCCGGACTGAGCATTTCGCGGATCTCAGCGAAGCTTGCGACGAAGGTCTCGCCCAGCGCCTTGCCTGTTCGAATGCGAAAATAACCTGCCACGAGAATGAACATTATCGAATATGAAATACTCGAGACAAGTGCCGCTCCCATGGCGCCGTATCGCGGCACGATCAGCATGTTGAGAGCAATGCTCACCGCGACGACGGTGACCCAGAATATAGGTATAGCTTTTGGCAGGCCGAGGCTGCTGAAATACTGTACCAGCACCGACTCGATCCCAAATAGAATTATCCCCGGCAACATTATCAGAAACTGCCAAGGCACCTCGGCAAAGGCGGATCCGTAAACGATCGGCAAAATAAAAACAGACGGCACTGCTAGCAGGCCGATCGCCAGCATCACTACGACGGCGTGGCGAGTCACTCGACACGTGACGTCACCAGTGATGTCGCGTTCCTCGGTGACCTTTGGAAAGAGCATCGAAGAAATTACGTTCGGCACCAGCAGCAGCAGCATCGACGCCTGGGTCGCCACCGAATAGACGCCTGCCTCGCCGCTGCCGCGAAAATAATTCACGATCAGGAGGTCAGCGCGAAGCATTACCAGCGACGCCGCGATCGCCACAAAAAAGCGGGACCCGTTTTGCATCATCTCGCCGAAAAGCCGACGGTCAGGCAAGAACGCCGGCCTGTCGCCGCCTGCCAGCCTCGTAACGTAGACCGCCGCCGCGATGCCGAGCATTGCTGCGGCCCCGAGGTTGAGCCAAACGATCGTCGAAACTCCCGAGTTGAGAGCCCAGATCGCTATCATCGGATTGATAACGACAAATGACTGCAGCATCACGTCGAATGCGTTGTACTCGGCGACGCGTCGCATACCCAGAAATGCCGCAAGGCAAAACTGCATCAGCATCTGAAACGGTACAGTCCAGACAGCGACTAGTATCAAGGGCTCGAGTCCCGTGCCAAATAGCTCCGGCCTCAGCCTGGCGGCCAAAGCAATGATAGCCGCCGTCGCTGTTCCTGAAAGGAGCGCGAAGATGACGGCATTTGAGATGACGGGTTTCAGCGTCTCGCGGTCGCGGGCTACCAGCAATGTGATCGCCGACGACAGGCCAAAGCCGCCGATATTCATCGCCAGCAAGATCATTACGGAGATCGAGGCAAGCACACCCACGCTTTCCGCTCCGAGCCACCTCGCGACGATAACACCGCCGAGCAGATTGCTCGCGACGACGATCAGCCGCGCGGTCAGTGTCCAAGCAAGATGTATGGAAAAGCTGCCTCGGTTCATATTTGGCGGCGGATCAGCGATATCGCGTTACGGCCGAACCCCTTTCGCCACAAGAAAAAACCCGCCAACCGGTGCAAGCACTTCAAACGGTTTGCAATGGTGTTTCGTTATCTCAAGCTTCGCCGGAGCGAACAGTCGTCTCAAACTTCGGCCGGTATATAAATCAATGTGGACCGGATCTCGGCTGTTTTCGATCCACAATTTCCACTCGCTGCCGTGCTGCAGCCGCCTTAGCAGTGTGAAATACGAAAATACCGCGTAAACATGAATGTTGAATCGCCCGCCCGGACGCAGAACGCGAAAGATCTCGTCAACAACTCGACTCGGCTCGTCGATATGATGCAGAACGCCGTGCGAGTAAACGTAATCGAATGACCCGTCGTCAAACGGCAGCGTCGTAGCGTCCGATCGCCTTACCTCGGCAAGGCCATTCACTCTTTCGGCGGCGAGGCGAAGGTGCTCGGGCGTGATATCGACTCCGACAGCCCGTGCTCCGTGCTTCGCGAACTGGAGCAGGTCGCAGCCGGTTCCGCAGCCGATCTCGAGCACGTCCTCGCCGGCGTGCTTTTTGAATTCCGCGGCCTCATAAAGCCACGGATAGGTCGAGTATCGCTCCTCTTCAGTAATAAAGAGCGGCGTTTTATCCCAGTGATCGATCGCAAGCTGCGAAGAATTTGAGGTCATCTTACTTTTTTCCGTCTATCCATCGATCGTACCAGAGACTGAGATTCAGCAATGCCCAAAGCTGGAAGCTGACATCCGAACGGCCGCTCTTGTGCTCATCGAGCAGCCTGCGAACGTGATCGTAATTCAAATACTGTCGTTTGACCATCGCCGAACCGAAGATCTGATCTACGGCCGACGCCGCCTGTTTCGACCTGAACCACTCGCGGATCGGTGCCCCAAATCCTTTCTTTTTCGCGTAAAGCAGATCGTGCGGCAAGATCGACTCCAACGAGCGTTTGAGGATGTGTTTACCCGTCTTTCCGCGTATCTTCAAATTCTGCGGTATCCCCATCGCGTATTCCACTAGCTCGTGATCGAGAAACGGCACTCGGGCCTCGACCGATGTCGCCATTGTGATCTTGTCGACGCGCATTAGCAGCAATTCCGGCAGTCGAAGCTTGAGCTCGAGATAGGTCATTCGCGAAAGAAAGTCAGCGTCGGGCCGGGCCGAGCCAATTTGGTCCAGAAGTTTCTCGACTATCGCGAGCGACGATCGGCCTTGGGGACCGGTCGTTAACGCCTCAGACATCACCTCTGATTTAGATTTTTCGTCAAAGACCACGGCTCCGCCCCAGAACATCGGCTCGCCCGAGCCAAGTCTGCGGCCAAGTTCACTCACCGTACGGTCACGGCCCGACAATGACGCAAACTGTCTGATCGACGCCCCAGCAGCCCGCCGCAGCCCGCCAGGCAGCGTCTCGGCATAACGCCAAAACCGCTGGTACAGCCGCAGATTCGCAACATATTTCGAATAGCCGCCAAAGATCTCGTCTGCTCCTTCGCCGACCTGAACGACGGTCGTCCCGTCTTCGCGCGCCAGCTTCGAAACGTAAAAGAGCGGCACGCAGACGGGATCGGCTATCGGTTCGTCCTGATGAAAGATCAGATCGGGCAAAAGGTCGTTGAATTCCCTGTCACCGATTAAAACCTCGTGATGACGTGTGCTATAGCGATCGGCTATGCGGCGGGCCGAATCGAGTTCATTGAGGTATTCGTGATCGTGAAAACCAACGGTGTAAGTATTGACAGGCCGGTCCATCAGTTCGGCCATCAATGCGACATTCGCGCTCGAATCAACACCACCCGAAAGAAATACCCCAAATGGCACGTCCGACATCATCCTTTTCTTGATCGACGATCTCAGCAGCCGAATGATCTCATCACAATGTTCTCGCTCGCTGCGTCCGGACTTTTCTGTAGGCGGCAAAGCATCCCAATATCGATCTATCTTAACCACACCGTCGCGGCCAATGACGAGCCGGTGGCCGGCGGGGAGTTTTTGGATGTTCGCAAAAAGCGTTTGCGGAGCTGGCGTCGTAAGAAAGCTGAGGTAGTCGACCAGGGCGGTCTCGTCCACGTCCCGGACGACCTCGGGATGCTCGACTATCGCCTTGATCTCGGACGCAAAGATGAACCTTCCCTCGAAGTGATAAAAATAAAGTGGCTTGACCCCGAGCCGGTCACGATAAAGGGAAAGTTCGCCGCGGGCTTCGTCCCAGATCGCGATGGCGAAGTCCCCCTCAATATCATTGACGAAGTCGGCACCGCGTTCTTCGTACTGATGAATGATCGTTTCAGAATCCGCTTTTGATGCGTATCGGTGCCCTCGTTGTTCGAGATTTGTACGTAGGTCGAGGTGATTGTAGATCTCGCCATTGAACACCAGCCATATATTTCGCCCTTCGCAGCCTCGCATCGGCTGATGGCCCGCGGGCGAAAGGTCGATGATCGACAGCCGTCGAAAACCGAATCCGCCTCGGCCACCGTCAAAGATATGTACGCCGGCATCGTCCGGGCCGCGATGCACCATCGTGTCGCGCATCGCCTCGATCAGCGGCGGAGCGATCCTGCCCGCGGCGGCCCCATATTCCCAAATGCCGACGATCCCGCACATATTAAGCTCGGTAAGCCTCCGATAGTCGCCGGATCAGCTCCGCCCTCTCAGTTGCATCCTCAAGGCTGGATGGCACGATCATAAAATTAGCCGCAAAAGGCATCGCGGCGTGCACTGTCCAGCTCAGCATCTGAGTCTCTTCCCTATTCCCGTAGTTCCGCGAACGCCACGCCGGTGAAACGCCGGGCACCGCGCTCAGATCTGTAAACATAAAGACTCGCACACCAGACGCTGCTGCGATCGAAACGACCCCATCACCACCGATTTCGATGGCCATCCCGGGAGCGATATGGAATGAGAATCTTAATTCATGTCGCCCTGTGCCAGCGAACGTGTCCGCTATTGTCCAGTATCCGTCGTTCTTGTTGAACTCGACAGCACGCCTGTGGACGACAGGCTCGCTCAACCGTCGATAACCAAAATGCTCGGCACTGGCGACATCCATCGCTTCCCCGGCCTCAAACGCCACGATCGCAGGCTCAGCCTCATTTCCGATGACAAAGGGCATCTCGGCGTCTATCGTGTTCTGCTCCACGCCGTCCACCGTTACCGTCGAATGAAATGCGGTCGCGCGAAATAGGTGCCGCTCTTTGCGGTCGAGATTATAGACGTAACTGCCAGGGTCGA
The DNA here is from genome assembly GCA_964545145.1 of uncultured Chloracidobacterium sp. Lineage (GTDB taxonomy): Bacteria > Acidobacteriota > Blastocatellia > Pyrinomonadales > Pyrinomonadaceae > OLB17. The sequence continues at coordinate 21,698 of CAZJFB010000051.1, forward strand.
TGATGAATTCGTGGCCATGAGCCCAAACTTCAACACTCAAAGCATCGTTGTGGGCGTGCGAACCGCGGCCATTCACGCCGCAGTCGCTGGCATTGAGGTGCAGATACAGATCTTCGTTCCTTAGAACGACTGCACCGGCATCCGCAAACACCGCCGATCCGGCAAACGCCCGCAGCGGCATCTGTTCAAAACGCTCAGCTTTTTCGCCAAACAGCCAAAGGGCCTCGGGCGGCATTTCGTTTGTGACCTTAAATTCCGGCTCGTCAAAATAGATCGCGGCCAGCGCAAGCAGGTGAGCGGCCTCGTCACCCTCACGTTTCACGATCGGCAAAAACTGTGAACCGTCGGCGTCACCGATCAGCGGCATTCGGCCATCGGGTCGTGTCAGGGCAGCGAGGTATCTGAACATCCCTTTAAGCTTCGTGCGGTACTCAGCCGGAATCTCAACCCCATGCTTTTCCGCGAGAAGGAAACTCGTCAGAAAAAGCTCCGCGACAAAGCGGTGGTAGCCCGTCGATGATTCGAAATCGGCGCCGTCGGGCAGCACCTGCACGTCCATCTCGCTGAGCATCTCGCGCAGGCCGAATTCACGCCATTTTGCCGCGTCTGCCAGCTCGGGCAGCATCGTTCCGATCCAGAAAAGTCCCGCAACGTCGCTAAGATAATGGTTGCTGGTCGAAACGAACGTAAACTCGTTATTGTCGAAAATGAACCGGCCGTGACGGTCAAAAAGAGCAAGTATCTTGCCGAGCCTTTCCGCCGTGCATGCCTCTGCATGCCTGAATATATCGAATGCTGCCAGAAGTGCGACCAACCGCAGGGCGACCTCCATCGCGCAGTTCCAATTGGCTCCGCGCCCATACGGGTTTTGATGGAGCCAGCTCTCGATCTGTGCGAAGAATGTCTCGGCAAGAGCTTCGTCACCGCTCGCCTCGTAGGCCCGTGCCAACGTCAAAGCGTGGCCAAAGCGGTTCAACTCCCACAATATTCGGATGTCCGGGCCGTCATTCAAATAAGTGACGACGTCAGCGTGATAGTCGAGGCCCCAATCCTTCCCTGTCAGCGGATCTCGCCGCCAGACGTTTTCGCCATGGAAAGTTACAGTTCCGAGCCCCGCGAGCTCCCATGTCGATCCTCGTGCAATGCGGTCGGCCGCTGTTAGCACAGCGTCGATGTTGTGGCCAACAACGCGTTCCCCGGCGACGCCAGCTGCCGAACCGGCATCACTCCGGACCCGACACCGTTCCTCGCCGGCAAAATGTGCAAGAAGTTCCTCGGGGGACATCTCGGCGAATTCGGACGCCAGTCGAGCCGAGGCGGCATCGATCTCGGCGATCAACTGCCTTTCCTCGCGGCGGTGTGCGGCGACACGCCGTCTCCGCAACGCCTCACGCGGCATATCGGCCAGCCGCAGTTCGCCGCGAAATAAGGTTTTGATCCGACTCGGTATCGCCATTGATCGTGGCCGGTGCGGCCGATTGACAGTATTATTTAAGGCCGTCCTTATTGCAATGTCGCGGCCCGAAACCGCCACTGAGCCTTGCCTTACGCTTGCGTTTACACGCCAAAACGTGTCTAATAATGGTTTGCTCAAATTGAGCGTATTTCAGCCGAGAGGAGGTGAGAAAACAAAATGGCATTTATTACTGTAAACAGCAACGAATCGATCGAGTCTGCGTTGCGGCGCTTTAAGCGTAAAGTGATCAGCGAAGAGATCATCAAAGATCTCAAGAAGCACGCTCATTTTATCCCTCCCGGCCAAAAGGCAAAGCTCAAATCGGTCAATGCGCGTAAGCGTAACCGCAGGAGGTTCCGTCAGCAGCGTCCGGCAGGCGCCGGTGCTTCGCGGCCGCCTATGGGGCAGAGCCGATAGTTAACAGATCGTAAAAGCTGAAAAGTGAAAAAGTGGATCATGTAATTCTTCACTTTTTCACTTTTTTGATTTTTGCGGACCAAAATTCTTAATTATTCGTTACAAATGTCATCCGATAGAGTCAGGATCCTCGTAACCAATGACGACGGCTATCATGCCGACGGCATCCTCGCGCTCGAAGACGCGTTGAGCGATATCGGCGATGTGTACGTCGTCGCCCCAGAATCGGAAATGAGCGGCGCTTCGCACAGCCTGACGCTTGCCCGGCCGCTGCGCATCCGCCAGCGGAGCGAGCGTCACTGGACGGTTGACGGTACGCCGACCGACTGTGTCACGCTCGCGCTGAACCAGATACTGCCGCCGGAGCTTCGCCCGCACATCTGCTGCTCCGGTATCAACCACGGAGCCAATCTCGGTGACGACGCAACATATTCAGGGACCGTCGCCGGTGCTCTCGAATCTACGATCCTTGGCGTTCCGGGCCTCGCGTTCAGCCTGGTCTCTTATCGCGATCACGATTTTGCCGAGTCGGCAAAGGTGGTTGCCGACGTCACTCGAAAGGCACTCGCCGAGGGACTGCCCGTCTGGACCCTGTTGAACGTGAACATTCCCAAGGGCGTACCGCGCGGCATTCGGGTAACAAAGCAGGGGTTCAAGGACGCGCGGCCCGTGATCAGCGAGCACATCGATCCGCGCGGCAAGCTCTATTATTGGATAGGCGAGGTCCGCAGCGGCTTTCGGGCCGAGGGCGGCACCGATTTTGAGGCGATCGACGAGGGCTACGTCTCGGTCACGCCGATGCGCAGCGACCTGACCAGCCACAGCGGGGTCGAAAAGCTAAAAGATTGGAATACTGACTAATGACCGTCGGCGCAAAGATAACTGACGAGATGTCGATCCAGCGGCAACGCATGGTAGATCGGCTTCGCGGCCATTATCACATCAGCGACGAACGCGTACTCGAGGTGATGTCACGGCTTCCCCGCCACTTGTTCGTTCCGGCCGCCATCAAATCGCAGGCATATAACGACAATGCCCTTCCGATCGCGGGCGGACAGACCATCTCGCAGCCGTACATAGTCGCCCGAATGACCGAGCTGCTCGAACTCAAGGGTGACGAAAAGGTGCTCGAGATCGGCTCGGGCTCAGGCTACCAGACGGCCATACTCGCGTCGCTGTCGAGAAAGGTATTTGCGATCGAGCGTCTCGTCCAGCTCGCCCAAGACGCCGAGGCGCGGCTCGCGACGCTCGGCTTTCGCAACGTCGTTCAAAAGGCCGGCGACGGTACCAACGGCTGGGACGCCTATCATCCGTATGACGCGATACTTGTCGCGGCGGGCGGCCCCGAAGTGCCGGAACCGCTGCTTCGCCAGCTCAAGACCGGCGGCAGGTTGATCGTGCCGGTGGGCAGCGACCGAAAGTCGCAGGTTCTGACCCGCGTCACGCGAAGCGAGAGCGGCTCGAAGGTCGAGACGTTTGGCGGGTGCGCATTCGTACCGCTCATCGGCAAACACGGCTGGCAGCCCGGATCCGCAAGCACCTAGAGTAAGTACTTTTATGGACGGGATCATCGATCTTCTTTATCAGGCTAAGGATTTTCTTAATCCTAAGTACCTTATCGATTACATGCTCAACCTGCTCGGCGGGTACGTGTACTTCGGGCTGTGGTTCATCATCTTTGCCGAGACCGGACTCGCGGTCGGCTTTTTCCTGCCGGGCGATTCGCTGCTCGTCGTCTCGGGCCTGTTCGCGGCCGCCGGCAAGCTCAATGTCTGGCTTGTAATGCTCGCGTTCTTTCTCGGCTCGGTCATCGGCGACAGCACGGGGTACTGGACCGGACGCTGGATGGGCAAGACGCTCTTTAATCGCGAGGACTCGTGGATCTTCAAACCGAGCCGCGTCCAAAAGGCACACACGTTCTTTGAAAAGTACGGCGTAAAGACGGTGATCCTTGCCCGCTTTGTGCCGATCGTCCGCACATTCGCACCGATCGTCGTCGGTGCCGCCGAGATGCCGTACAGGCAGTTCCTGCCCTTCAGCATCATTGGCGGCCTGCTTTGGATCGCGAGCATGGTACTCGCCGGCTATTTCCTCGGCGGCGTGATCGAACGCGCACTTGGCATCAAACTCGAGGACCACATCGAAAAGGTCGTGATCGTTGTCGTGTTCCTATCGCTCCTGCCGCCGATCATCGAGGTCATCAAACATAAGTTCGCAAAACGCCCCGACGTCATCGACGAAGCGGCAAAGATCGCAGAGGACTAAGGCATTGTCTCGGCCTGCAGTTTGACTAAATGACCGTGGTAACCTAGACTCGTAGATTGACTTATCGGGGCGTGGCTCAGCCTGGTAGAGCGCACGGTTCGGGACCGTGAGGTCGGAGGT
>CAZJFB010000052.1:0-25684 GCA_964545145.1 uncultured Chloracidobacterium sp.
TCAAAGGCGGAAACACGAGCGGTAGCGAGTGTGCCCGATCCGGCCAACGGGATCAACGGGCACCCTCACTACCGGTCGGGTTTCTGCCCTAGTTCCTTGTATCTAAAACACGTCACCAAATGATCATTCACCATTCCCGTTGCCTGCATGAACGCGTACATTATCGTCGAGCCGACAAAGTTAAATCCGCGTTTCCGCAGGTCTTTTGAGATCGCGTCCGAGATATCGGTCTTTGCCGGAACGTCTCCCAGCCCTTTCAGTTTGTTGACGATCGGCTTGCCGCCGACAAATCCCCAAATATAGGCGTCGAACGACCCGAATTCCTTTTGAATTGCCCGAAACGCCTTTGCATTCGACCGGGCTGAGGCGATCTTAAGCCGGTTTCGGATAATGCCCTCGTTGAGCATCAATTTCTCAAGCTTTGCGTCCGAAAACTTCGCCACCTTTGCCGGATCGAATCCCGCAAAAGCCTCTCGATAAGCTTCGCGCTTCCTGAGCACCGTGTCCCAGCTCAAACCGGCCTGAGCCCCTTCGAGTATGAGGAATTCAAACAACAAGCGGTCGTCATGGACAGGCACGCCCCACTCCGTGTCGTGATACGGAATATTAAGTTCGTTCGATGCCCAGTTGCAGCGCTTTATCATCTCTCGATCTTCGAAACCTTCAGATAACAGACCTTGCCGTCCGATGCCGTCTTATCTTCAACGGCAGTTATCTCGCCTGTCAGCTTCACCTTCTCGCCCAGTTTCACAAACTCACCATTGTTGTCGCGGATCTTAACGTCCTCACGTTTGAAACCGCTTTCCGGCTTTTCGACATTGTTCGACCACGTACCAACCGTGATATCCGAACTAATGCCCTTATCGTCGCCGGCGTTTTGCAGCAGCTTAAAGCCGCATTCGAGCGGCCCACTTGTGTTCGAGCAAAAGACACCGCCCTTTGTGTCGAGAATGCCGCTGACCTCGATATATTTCCTGTTATTTTCGGGGTTGCAGGCATTTGAATATTCGACCGGTGTTCCCGGGCCGCAATGGATCGTCAGCATAGCAAATGCGAACAAAGCGATAGAAAGTTTCATGATTTAAGTCTCCTTGCGTTTTGAAATGTAGATCGTTTTTTCAATGAACGCATGTACCACGCCGTTCTTGTCCTTTAATTCAAGATGATAAACCCGGTCGACCGACTTGTGTTCTTCGGCCAGGCGTTTGATCTCGCTTATCTCATCGGGGCCAAGTTCGAAATCGACGAAGAGCGTCTCGCGGCCCGGCTTCTTGAATCGTATCTTCGCAGCCTTGTCCCAGACTGTATATTCCGGACCAAGTATCTTCACGAGCATGAGCACGTAGATCGGGTCGACCGCACCGTACATGCTGCCGCCGTAGATCGTGCCGTAGTAATTCCGCGTCCTGAGCGACAGCGGCACCTTCACCTGCACCTTGTGCCAGTCATGGGCAATGTACGTAACACGGCCGCCCGTTCCGCGGTACGCGGGGAAGATATTAAATCCCCATCGAAAGCCGCGGCTCTTGAAACTCTCGGGCATTGTCAAAGATCTATCTAGGAAAGCCGTTGCTATCCATAACACGCTTTGCCTGGCGAATATGCCGCTTGACATGCTCGACCATCACGGTAAAAGCGTCATCAAGTTTGTAGGTAAATATGAAAAGAAACGGCGATGTTACCACCGTCTTTTCACGATCTGCACCGGCACATGCCTCGATCTTCTTATTTACCTCAGCTATATGCTGGGCGAACTGTTGGACGATATCGCCTGCAATCTCGCCCGGCGGAACGATCCGAGTCGACGGTGCCTTGATCTTTTTCGAATCCTCACTGACCGACTTTATGAGAAAGCCTCCGCCCCAACCTGTCAGGGGCGAGAAATTCTCCCAAAACGAGTTCTTTCTGGTTCCTGAAGCGAGCTTTTCGAATTCTGGGTAGAATTCGTGGTCAGTCAAAATGATGTGCTCCAGGCACTGAGCTACACTCCAGCTTTTTTCAGCCGGTTTCCAGTTGAGTTGCTCCGCCGAAAGCTCGCGAAAGGTCGCAGCCGCATCGGCCGCGGCGTCGTTCATTTGCGAGATAATACTCTTGATCCTGTCGTCCATACGCCTTAATTTCGCAGGGGCTTACCGGCCTTGAGCATCGCAGCGATGCGCTCCTGCGTCTTTCGCTCGCCGCAAAGCGAGACAAAAGCCTCGCGTTCGAGATCGAGCAAGTATCTTTCGCTTACCTGCGTTTTATGATTGATCGTGCCGCCCGCCATGATGTGAGCGAGCTTGTGACCGATCTTTTGATCGTGCTCGGAAATAAAGCCACCCTGCTTCATCATATGAAGCGCCAGTTTCATCGCAGATTCGGCTGCCTCGCCAAACACGGTGATGTCTGTTCGCTCAACAGGCGCGATGTAACCGGCCGCGTCGAGATTCAGCACTTCCTGCTTTGCGTCCTGTATCAGACGGTCGCCGTTCATCGAGATCGCGTCCGAGTCACGCAGGAAGCCGAACGCCCGGCCCTCTTGAGCAGAGGTAGCGACCTTGCCCATTCCGATCGTCGTAAAGGTGTTTTTGAGAAAAGCGATCGGGTCGGAATCAGGGGCCTTGGCCCATGCGTCCATTGCACGCATCGTCATTTCCTTGGTGCCGCATCCCGCCGGGATAACGCCGACGCCAACCTCGACCAGGCCGATATACGTTTCGCCCGCAGCCCGCACCTTATTGCCGTGCATCGCGATCTCGCATCCGCCGCCGAGCGTAAGGCCGTATGGAGCCGTCACGACCGGCTTAGCCGAGTAGCGAAGCCGCATGACGGCGTTCTGCAGGGCCTTGACCATCATGTTGATGTCGTCCCATTCTTCTTCCTGAGCCGCGAGCAGCAGCATCATGATGTTGGCACCCGCCGAGAAATTCCCGCCCTGATTACCTACGACGAGCCCCTTGAAGTTCTTCTCAACTTCGTCGATCGCGAAGTTCATCATCGAAACGGTGTCGCCGCCGATCGAGTTCATCTTCGAGTGAAACTCTAGACACGCGACGCCATCGCCGATGTCGATCAGCGAAGCTCCCGGATTTGACTTAATAACGCCCGTGCGGTCCTTGACGTCCTTAAGGATCATCACGCCGGGGCGTGCCGGGACCGGTTTGTATTCGCCTGCGACGAGGTCGTAGAAGAAATGTTCGCCCTTTTCGCTCTTGTAGAACGAGGTCGCGCCGCTCGCCAACATCTTCTCGACGTTCGCCGGAATGGGCTGGCCTTCTTTCCGCATACGCTCGACCGACTCGGCTACACCGATCGCGTCCCACGCCTCAAAAACACCGATCGTCCAGCCGAAACCCCATTTGATCGCGTTGTCTATCTCGACGATCGTATCGGCGATCTCAGGAATGCGGTTGGCGGCGTAACGCGAAACACGCGAGGTCGTATTCCACAGGAATTCGCCCACGCGGTCCTCACCCCAAACCAACGCCTTCACCCGCTTTGCCTGGTCCTCGATCTGCTTTGCTGCGTCGAGCGACGGGAACTTTGTCTTTGCCTGCGGTTTGTATTCAAAGGTGTTGAGATCGAGCTCGAGTATGATGCGCGTGCCCTCGGCATCCTTAGATTTCTTAAAGAAACCGCCGCCGGTCTTATCGCCGAGCAGCTTCTTGTCAAGCAAGGTCTGGATCAGTTCCGGCAGTTTGAAAACCTCGCGGTCTTCGTCGTCCGGAACCGCCGGATAAAGATTATTGGTAACGTGAGCCGTCACATCGAGGCCGACTAGGTCCGATGTGCGAAACGTCGCCGACGACGCATGGCCGATGGCCTTGCCGGTCATTTGATCGACCTCGGTCGGCGTCCAGCCGCCCTTGATCATCTCGTGGATCGTGGCCATCATTCCGAAAACACCGATGCGGTTGGCGATAAAATTCGGCCTGTCCTTTGCCGGCACAACACCTTTGCCGAGACGTTGGTCGAGAAATCCGGAGACAGCACAGGCTATCTCGCCGCTTGTTTTCGAGCCCGGGATTACCTCGACGAGCTTCATATAACGCGGCGGATTAAAAAAGTGAATGCCGACGAAATGCTGCTTGAAATCGTCCGAGAACGGCTCGGCGATCGAGTCGATCGGGATGCCGCTCGTATTCGACGCGATCACGGCACCGGACTTGCGATACTTCTCAACCTCAGCGAAGAGTTTGTGTTTGATCTCGAGATTCTCGACCACTGCCTCGATCACGAAATCGCAATCTTTGATCTTTGCCAGATCATCGGTGAAGTTACCGATCGAGATCAGCTTGGCGTTATCGGCAAGCATAAAAGGTGCCGGCTTTAGCTTTTTGGCCGCGTCAAAGAGCGACTTAACTATCTGGTTCCTGTCCGCCGCCTCGTCCTGCGGCGCGATATCAAGCAGCAGCGTCGGAATGCCCGCGTTAGCCAAATGCGCGGCGATGCCCGCCCCCATTGTTCCCGCACCTAAAACTGCGGCTTTTGCGATGTTCATTTTCGTCTCCATCCTGACCGGCTTATCTTCACGGGCCGGTGCGTTACCTGCATCTGTCATCTCGTCGTTCACCTCTCAAACGGATGGACGGAATTATAACTGAATGAACGTTCATTCAGCAAGTTATTATTAAGCTATTTTGGTGTTTTGTTTCGGATCAGAATCTATCAATTATCGTAACACCGGTTTCTGGGAAGTCACTCAAGGACGTTAATATTCCGGCAGCTTCTGCAAGCGGGACGGTGCGGCCAACGAGTTTGTCCGGTTCGAGGCTGCCGGCGGCGATCATGCCGATCATTTCAGGATAGCGATGTGCCTGCATCCCGTGGCTGCCGATGATCTCAAGCTCTCGGCCGATGACCTTGTCGATGGGTATGGGCGGCGAGTGTTTGCCCGATTCCATGATGCCGACTTGGATGTGCTTTCCTCGCTTTCGCAAAGACGAGATCGAATTGAAAAGGATATCAGGATGACCCAAGGCGTCGATAGAAATGTGTGCGCCGCCCTCAGTTATGTCGAGTATCGCTTCGACGGGGTTGCCGTAAGTTGAGTTCAGGACGGTCTCGGCACCGATCGAGCGAGCAAGTTCGAGTTTGTCGTTTTCGATGTCGACCGCGACCACACGTGCCCCGAATGCCGACGCGATCATGATCGCCGACAGGCCGACGCCGCCACATCCGTAAATGGCGACCCATTGTTCCGGTGCGACCTTTCCCTGGTCCACGACGGCACGAAACGAGGTCGCAAAGCGACACCCGAGCGATGCAGCAGTAACAAAGCTCAGTTCGTCGGGCAGCCTGACCAAATTCTGGTCGGCGTATTCGATGGCGACATATTCCGCAAAGCCACCCCAGGCAGTAAAGCCCGGCTGGAACTGGTGATCGCAGACCTGCTGGTTACCACTCAAACATGGCTCGCACTCGCCGCAACCGCATACGAATGGCAGCGTCACTCGGTCGCCCGGCCTGAGATCTTTGACATCAGACCCGCATTCGACAACTTCGCCTGCGATCTCGTGGCCCGGCACGTGCGGCAATTTGATGTCAGGGTCATTGCCCATCCATCCGTGCCAATCGCTGCGGCAAATGCCGCATGCCCTGACCGCCAGGACCACTCCCGATGGCGCCGGACGTGGATCATCGACGTTACTTACGACGACAGGCCCCTGAAATTCCTCGTAAACCGCAGCTCTCATATGCCGTATCTCTTTTCGCCATCGAAGGTTTTGACGATTATACCGCTTGACAGGCTCGGAAAATAGTTTGATACTTCCTCCGAATAACTCAATTTGGTTGATTTGATCAGGCACTCCCTTGGGGAAAGTGTCTTTTTCGAGTCGCTATTTGTTAGAAACTTCCATCTGGAGAAACAAACACTATGTTTAATAAGATCTCTTTGGGTGTCTCGGTCCTGTTGCTCGCAGCAACCGGAGTATTTGGCCAGGGCACCGGTACATCCACCGCTGCGGCGACTACCACAACGACAAAGGCTCCGATATTCAGGGCTAACAAGGAGCAGATCAAACAGGTCCAGACAATGCTCAAGGACAAGAGCATGTACAAGGGCGAAGCGACCGGGACGTTAAACGATGAAACGCGTGCCGCCATCAAGAGCTTTCAAAAGGACAACGGCCTGACACAAACGGGGACGCTCAACCGCGCGACCCTCGAGAAATTTGGCGTCGAGTTGACTGAGAGCCAAAAGGCAATACCGGTGTCTGCCGGTTCATTTACGGCGCCCGGTGATGTGGCCGGAATGAAGGTGACTGACAGCTCGAAATCCTCGTCAACTCCGGTGAAGCGGCCGGCGCCGTTCCGTGCTAACAAGGACCAGATCACGGCGGCGCAAAAGATCCTCCGCGACGGCAAGATGCTAACCGGCGGCGAGGACGGAAAGCTTGACGACGCGACGCGTGAGGGTCTCGGCAAATACCAGGCGGCAAATGGCATGAAAGCAACTAAAACTCTCAACGCCGCAACTCTCGAAAAGATGGGCATCGCCCTGACGGACAAACAAAAGGAACAGGTCGCGGCCCAAGCGGCCTACGACGCGGCAAAAGCGCCGAAGAACTGATCGTCAGTAGATCCTTAAGATCGGCCGGGGCTTCTTGTTCGCTCCGGCCTTTTTGCGGACTATCGTAATTCGCGTTATATTTGTCGCGTTCTCACGGATGCAGGATACAAACATTTACACATACCTGACCCCGATAGCATTGTTCTTTGTGCTGCTCGAGGTCGCTTTGTGCCTGATCTACAAGCGGGACTATATGTCGTTTCCCGAGGCGGTCGCCAATTTTGGCACGGCCCTCGGTAACCAGACCGTTAATGTGCTGGTCGCCGCCGGAGTGTATGTCGCCTATGGTTATCTCTGGGAAAACTATCGCATATGGACGATCGAGCTAAACTGGTGGACCTTCATCCTGCTCCTTCTCGGCGTCGATTTTATCTTTTACTGGGTGCATCGCTGGGGCCACGCGATCAATATCATGTGGGCGGCCCATTCACCTCATCACTCAGCAGAGGAAATGAACTTCATGGTCGCCCTGCGTGCAAGCGTGACGCAGCGATTCTCATCATTCCTTTTCTTTTGGCCGTTAGCGTTGATAGGTTTTCAACCGCTGCACATCTATATGATGAGCGGAATTCATCTTTTCATCGCTTTCCTTCACCATACGGAGTTCATCGACAAACTCGGCTGGTTTGAGAAATACTTTACGACCCCGTCCCATCACCGCGTCCATCACGGCGTAAACCTCAGGTACCTCGACAAAAATTTCGGCGAATTCCTGATCATTTGGGACAAGATGTTCGGCTCATTCGCCGAGGAACGCGAAAAGGTCGTTTACGGCATTTACGATCATCCAAATAGCTGGAATCCGGTCCGCATCAACTTTCATTTCTTTATTGTTTTGTGGCGATACGCGGTCGCGGCACCGTTTTGGTGGGACAAGATCCGCGTTTGGTTCATGCCTGCCGGATGGCGTCCTCGAGGCCTGCCGCAAAAAGAAATGGTTGAGATAACGACCGGGAATCAGGTTAAGTTTCGGCCGCCGATGTTCGATAAATCGCGTTTCTACCTCATCGTGCAGCTTGCCGTCGGAGTGTTCCTAATGATGGGCGTTATCTCGAATCTGCTTGGCTGGAACACAGCCCAACGCTGGCTTGGTGCCGGCCTTTTGTGGTGGCACATCATCAACTGGAGCGGCATACTCGAGGCAAAACCGTGGTTGTGGATCTCAGAGAACCTGCGAATCATCGCTACTCTTTATGCGATCGTCGCGTTCAACGGGCTGTACGAGCCGTCGTTGCCGCTCATAGCGGTGGTCGCCGTTTCATTGTTCTCTTTCGTATGGACAAATCTCTACTTCCGCCCGTCGAGCCCGAAGCTTGCAACAGCGTAAGATCTCTTGATTCTTGCGCAAATTGACCCAATATCTATTCATCGAACTATGAAAAAACTCGTACTCACATCATTGGTCCTTTTGCTCTCAACAATGGCACTCGCCGCCCAGTCAAAGAATGACCCCGCGGTCATCCGCAAGGTCATGGACGATCAGGCCGCCGCCTGGAATCGCGGCGATCTCGAGGCGTTCATGATCGGCTATTGGAAGTCCGACAAACTCAAATTCGTCTCGGGCGACCGCATCACATACGGCTGGCAGCCGACGCTCGACAACTACAAAAAGACCTACGGATCCCCAGAGAAGATGGGAAAGCTGACCTTCAGCGACCTCGAGATCGAGGTGTTATCAAAGGACGCCGCGTTCGTGACCGGCAGTTGGCACCTGAAACGAGAAAAGGACGAGCCTCAGGGTAAATTCACGCTCCTTTGGCGAAAAATAGGCGGTAAATGGCTGATCGTCGCAGACCACTCGTCGTAATGTGACGGAACTTTTACAACTGACGGGCGTAAAACGACGCAGTTATGAAGCGACTCGTTTACGCCCTATTTCTTTGTCTGACGGTATTCACGGCCGCACATTCGCAGGCTCCGGCACCGCTGACCGACGCCGACTATCAACGGATCGACGGCAACGCCAATGCGGGCTTTACTTATCCGTATTATCTTTACGTCCCGCCCGAGCTTAAGGCCGCGGACGAAAAGAGTAAGGTACAAACGATACTCGTGGTGCCAAACAACACCGGTAAGAACAGCGACGACTTCGCCGTTCACGATGCCGACGTCAAAAAGCGGATGTCGATGAACGGTGCGATCGCCTCCTTGCTGAAGATCGCGATCTTGATGCCCGTCTTCCCGCGGCCTGAGAAAGATTGGCGCATATATACACATGCCCTTGACCGCGATTCTATGCTGACCGACAAAAAGGAATTCCAGCGGCTCGACCTGCAGATGGTGGCGATGATCGATGATGCGATCAAACGCCTTGCCAAGGACGGGCTGAAATTCGACAAACGTGTCCTGATAAACGGTTTTTCAGCTCAGGGGATGTTCGCCAACCGCTTCACGTTCCTTCACCCTGATCGCGTAAAGGCAGCGGCCATCGGTTCGCCCGGCGGCTGGCCGATCGCTCCCGTCTCAAAGTACCGGGACAAAGCCCTTCGATACCCGATCGGAGTGGCGGACCTAAAGACCGTGGCCGGCAGGCATCTCGATCTCAAGGCCCTCAGAAAAGTACCGCTCTTTGTATTTATCGGGGCAAAGGACACCAACGACAGCGTCCCTTTTGACGATTCGTACGATCAGCAGGATCGCGACCTGATCTATCCGCTATTCGGCAAAACCCCCGTAGAAAGGTGGCAGATCTCGGAAACTCTCTACAAACAGGCCGGCCTCAATGCCGTCTTCAAGATTTATCCCGACGTGCCGCACACCGTGACGCCGCTGATGCGTGACGACATCCGCGCGTTTCTGATGAAGCATAAATAGTCACAGAAATTCCTTATCGGCAAAATCGGCATTCTGCTGCATTTTCGGAACTTTGGTCTTCCCATCGCTCTCCAAATGTGCCAGGATGCCGCAGCCGTGCATTGCGCGCGGCCGTAGTGCGGACTGGAATTGCCAGGGACGGCGCCTTCCGGGAAGTCCGGGCAGCCAGGTTGCACAATCCCGCGCGTAAGCAAGGGCGGAAGCGAACTGCGGCGTGAACAGCCAATACGAATTGCGAAAATGCTCAGTAAATTTGCATGTTTACTATGTAAAAAAATTGAACATTGAACAAGGAACATCTGGGGTCAAGAGTGGAAAGTTGAGGACTTGGCTCGCCGGGACACTGAAATTTGGAACAACCGGTCCCGTTAAATATGGACGTTTTACGGAGCCGGAAAGAGCAACGTGCCATTTTCGGCTAGAGATCGCCTCCGGACGATACCTTTCCCGGGCGGATCTCGCCTTACAAGCGGGAGATTTGTATCTGTTATGAGAGTTAGATCATCGAGTCAGAGCACGGCATTTCACCGCATCGTTTGTGTGATTTTATTTACCGGTCTTTTGTTGTCGAATATTTCGGTATTCGGCCAAGCTCCACGCGGTAAACAAGCTGCGTCAAACAAGGCGCCGTCTGCACAGAAATGCTCGGGCGCATGGACCGGTAATGTCACCTACACCCGCGATCAGTCGATGACCGACAGTAAGACGATCCAGCGTGTCAGCAACCGCGGCAAGGACACTCGAAACTGGGAAATGCGATACAACTACAAGGCATCGGTCGCGGTGCTCGAATCGCCCGAGCGGAACGGCTCGAACATTGGCAAGGCCAATATCGACCACGTATTCATTAGTAACGAAAAGACCGAGGCACGCGAAGAGAACTCGTGCGACCAAGGGAAGACGTGGCGGGTGATGTTCGGCGAATTTGAAACAAAGAGCGAGGCTCGGGGACAAGCAAGCGGGGTCGAGGCGAACGTAAGCGTCGGCGTCAATGATGATGGCACGTACTCCGTCAGCGTCGGAATTCCGCAGATACAGGGCATAGTAAAGGGCGAAGAAAAGGCGTCGTTCTCGGGCCAATGTAAACCGAAAGAGGGCAAAACAACCACTATGCCGGCGACGCCGACGACGATCGAGGGCAATTCGCTCACCTCGGACGGGCGCGACCGTGTCGATCCTCGTGATCCGAACCAGCTTTCAGGTTCATACACCAGATCTTGGCAAAATGTCACCGAGACCATTACCTGGAATCTCAAAAAATGCGGTGCCCCGCTCCGCATCACAGACCTACAGTTCGAGGACATGAAGTTCCCCAATTGGAACGACTGGCATGCGATCTCGGAGCAGAAAGGCACGATCGATGGCAATCTCGTTAAGATCAAGGCTAAGGTCCTTAATGAATCGGGCGAGACCAAATACGCCGATGTTCGCTTTAAGGAAACCTTTAAGGGCGACAAGTGGGATGGGGCCCGTCCCGACGCCGCGCTAAAGGACGAGGTGGTTTCCGTTCGCGTCGATGCGAACAGCGAGCAGACCGTAGAGATGGTCTGGGATTCAAGCGGTTACGCGTGGTTCGATGACGGACGCCCGCGGCTGCTGCAGCGGATCAAAGCAGAGCTTGAGGAAAACAACAAGAAGATCGACGAGATGACCAAAAACCTAAAAGTTGCTCCTAAACCGCTCGTTCTTGTTCATGGTTTGTGGAGTAACTGGCGAGCTTGGGAATCGTGGCAGAATATTCTGACCACATCGCATTCGTACGACTGGAAAGCCTATCCCGTGGGAGAAAAGCCGGAGAAGGGTTTGATGAATACTGGCGGTTCGTTCCTATCGACGCAGCCGACAAACTCCATCGGCGAGAATGCCGGCGAGCTCGAAAAATATATCAACTTTGCACAGCAGGACCGCAACGCCTGGCACGTGGACATTGTCGCCCATTCGATGGGAGGCTTGATCTCGCGTTATTACATCGCACAGAAAATGGCTGCGAACGCACCCGACGGACAGCCGACGGTCTCGCACCTCGTAATGCTCGGCACGCCGAATATGGGCTCGCCGTGTGCCGACGTGATGAACGTCGCATTCGAATCGCTCGGCGAGAATGTCGAGGCTGTTCGCCAGCTAAGGCAGGACTATGTCGAGGGGTTCAATCGCGTTAATGTCGCTCGAAAGGGCGTGAAATTCTCCGTGCTTGCGGGAAATCCGCTTCCGACGATCTGCAAGGACATCGTCTGGAATGACGGCGTCGTTCCGGTGCCTTCGGCGAAATGGAAGATCAAGGACAATGCCGAATCATCGAGCATTCACACGGACCTCACCGGCACCGGCGACTTTTCGTCCTTCGTGCGGCCTCGGCTGGCTATCGGGCCAAAGGGCGATCATAACCCTGAGGCTCCGGACGCGTCGCAGTATGCAGGCCGCTATTCGACGGCTCGCGGCTATGGGGCGGCGGCCGATGTAGACGCCGAGACTCCGCCTTCAGCGGCGCCTTTCGCCAAGTCGATAATGCTCGCTCCAAAACAGCCGGTCGAGATCGAAATACCTGTCGCAGCCGCAGCAAATTTCGGCATGACCTTTATGACGGATCCGCTTGTTTCGGCAACGCTGATCGACGACAAGGGTGCGGTGGTCGGCAAGAACCTCGCTAGCTCACCTGAGTCTCGAGGCTGGTTTCGATCGATCTTCTACGACAAGCCTGTGACCGCGGCGACGTGGAAGCTGCGGCTCGAGAACACCGGCACGTCAGAGTACCGTGCGGTAGTGACCACATGGAGTACCGGCCCAAGATAAGACGGACACAGGGCCCGGGTCAAAATTGTATTGGAAAGCACGAAGGAGACCGCTCTTTTGTGCTTTCCGTTTTCTTTGACTTTATCGTATGCTGTGCAGGTCTTACCTAACTTTTACAGGGATCAGGGGATTTTCGATGAAGAGAAGTATGTTTGCAATGGCCCTCGCAGCGGTCTTTTTTGTTTTGCCGTCCGGTATTTTTGCTCAGTCGGCTCCTGCGGAGTGGACCATGATGTTCTACATGGATGCCGACAACGATCTTGAACTCCCTCAGATGATCGACTTGGCCGAGATGATGTCGGTCGGATCGACCGCAGGCGTTAATATCATCGTGCTTTCCGATCGTAACGCCAGCGGTGACGAAGTCAACAACTACACCAACCGCGGTGTTGGGAATCTGCCTAACTGGACCACGGCAAAGTATCTGATAGTCGAAAAGGGACACCTGCGTGAGATCGCGGACCTCGGCGAGCTGAATATGGGTGACCCGAATAATCTCGCAAACTTCGTTGAAACAACGGCAAAAAATTTCCCCGCAAAGAAATACGGCCTTGTCTTTGGCGATCACGGCAGCGGATGGCCCGGGATACTTCATGATGAAGGCAACGGTACAGACGGCCTGACGATGGCAGAGCTTGCGGCGGGATTAGCCCGTGCCACTAAAGCGACCGGCAAGCTCGAGATGATCGGGTTTGACGCCTGTTTGATGGGGAATTTTGAGGTCGCCCGCACCGTGGCTCCGTATGCAAAGGTGCTCATCGGCTCACAGGAGCTCGAACCGGGTGACGGTTGGGACTATGGAGCGTTATTTAAGCGAGTCACGGCCGAGCCAACGATGGACGGATTCGGGTTTGGCCGGGCAGCGGTCGATACTTTTCGGGCATATTACACACAAGCCAGTGAAGGCAACCGGGACGCAAGCATCACGCTCAGCCTCACGGACCTAAGCAAGGTCGAGGCATTAAATGCCGCTATTAATGAATTGAGCACTTCGAGCCAGGCATTTATCAAGGCAGGCGGCAGGCCAAATATCCTGAAGATCGCGGGAGCACGTTCGAGGACAGAGGATTTCGGCGGAGGTGAAGGCGGAAAACACGCTGCTGAGTTCTTTGACCTTGTCCAATATGCTGCGAATATCAAGGCCGCATCGGGCGATCCGGCGATCGCGCGTTCTGCCGATGCCGTCATCGCGGCCGCAAAAGCTGCGGTCGTTTATAAGGCGAACGGTACCGCCCACCCAAACGCCAACGGGCTCTCGATCTACTTTCCTAACAAGGCAAAGACGATCATGGATAGCGGCTATGCCAAGGCACCATTCACCAACGGCCTCAAATGGGGCGGCCTGCTCATGGATTATACCGGGATCATCGTCGCCGATACGGCCAAACCGGAACTCAAACCGGTTACGACGACAAATTCTCAGCTTGCCGAGAACGCAACGGTTGTCATCACATCGTCGGTAAAGGGCGACGACATAGATGAGGCCTCGTTCGTCCTCGCCGAACAGGGCAAGGACGAAACGATCATAATCGGCGAGATCCCGACCGAGCCCGATGAAAAGGGCGTGTTGAGAGAGGAGTGGGACGGCACGTGGTTCTCGATCAGCGACGGCAAGAGCGAATTGATCTGCCCGATCACCGATTTTTACGAGATCGACGACGAAAAGGACGTCTATTACGTCGAGGTCCCCGCACAGGTCCAGTACAAGGGCCGCAAGGAGTGGATCGACATTACGATGTATTTCGTCCTCGATCTCAACGATGAAGAGGTAACGGGCGAATTCGTTTACGCGTTTATGGAAAAGAACGGGCAGCAGAGAGAGGTTGATATCAAGGTAGGCGACCTTGTCCGCCCGGTATATCTCTCGGTCAAGGCCGATGGTGAGGTCGAGGAAGTGGCCCACACCGACCCGGCCGATATCCTGAAAGTGACTGCGAACGACGGCATAACCGTTGGCATGACAGATGTAGCGGCGGGGCAGTATTTGTTGGGATTTCTCGTTACGGACTACTCAGGCAACGAGAGCGACGAGCTTGTCGAGGTTACCGTGAAGTGATCCGGCGAATGGCAAGTGGTATCGGCAGCCATGCGTCACGACGCCCATAGGTACGAGCATTGAGATCATCGATACGAAGCTCCTGTCCGGCTAGCAGATCCTCGGGCGGGAGGTCCCTCGGGTCGTCGTAGCAGGCGTGGACGACGCAGGCCGCAGGTTTGCCGGTCTCGTGGACTAGGCATCCGGTGCCGGGCTCGAACAGCGGGCAGGCATACTTTTTCTCTGCGGTATCGCCGCCGGCGTCGAGCCGGTATCGCTCTATCGACGAATCGACACGCGAGGCGACAAGGCCTTGCAGCGGCAGGTCGAGCCTGTCGATCTGATCTTTGACAACTTCAGCCTCAAGCCGCGAGATGCGTACGTTCACGAAATGTGCGTCGAGACAGCAGGCACCGGGCGTTTCGCACGCAGCGCACGGCTTAGCTCGATGTTCGTACTTGCGGCGGATCGCAACCTCGAACTCCTCACGAAGTCGGGAGAGTGACTCTTTCGCCTTTGTTCGCGAGATCAATCGCATAATCCTGTACTCGATTATACGCGCGAAGGAAGAGAGCGTGGCATTGGCTCTCGGCATTCACATTGATTTTCGGTAATGCTAATGTCTAATAAATGCCGTGAATGTCGCCCGGCCTCGAAGAACAATGAAAAGTACCTGTGGGTTATTGATGTTCCTCCTCATCCTATTGCCTGTCAGCGTGGCCGCAGCCGAGATCACGTTGAAGAACGGCGATCGCCTCTCTGGAAAGATCGTCGAGCAGACCGACGACACAGTGGTGATCGAGACGGCATACGCTGGAAAGGTGCGCATCGGGCGCTCGCACATCGTAAAGATCACGGATGCTGCCGTCGCAGGGCCTGACGCGGATCCAAAGCCCGTGGCCGCAGCGGAGCCTGCTAAAATCGAGCCCGTTGCCGCAAAGCCTGTGCTCCTCGATCCTGCACCTGTTAGGAAGCAGCGATCATCGTTTGCAAACGGGATGAAACGGGTGATCACCGGATGGGACGGGACCGCAAATATAGGTTTTAGCTATACATCGGGCAATTCCAACAACATTACGATGACGTCGGGGCTTCGAGCGGTAAAAGTAAATCCGCAGGGCGGCATGACGCTATATTTCCGCAGCTTGTGGAACAGCAACCACGGTTCGATCATTACCACGACCACGCAAAACGCATTTTGGGGCGGTGCTCGTTACGACCGGAATTTGACTAAGAAGATGTTCGGATTTTTGTCCTATGATTTTGAGCGAGATAAACCGCGCCGGCTGAGCTTTCGATCGGTCGCGGGCGGCGGTCTCGGGCATCGAACGATAAAGAACGATCGGACCGAATTGGAACTACTCGCCGGCGTCGCCTGGAACCGCACCTGGCAAGCGGGTGCCGACACCGATACACCCGAGGGGCTTGCGGGATTGACCTTCAAGCAGAAGATAAACAGCCGGTTTCGATTTCAAAACACGTTCACCTACTTTCAAAATGTAACCGATGTTAACGAGTATCGAATCTTGTTCGACGCATCCGTGACCGCCGATGTTACGGCACGGGTCGGGGTGTTTTTTGCGGTTGGCAACCGGTTCAATAATGACCCGCTCGGCACGGCCAAGAAGAATGATGTGCTGGTAACGACGGGGCTGAAATGGAATTTTGGAAAGAAGAAATAACGGAAAAAAGGGATTGATTCCGGCCGTCTGATGTCGGAGAATTGGTTTTATTCAAGACGATCGCAATAGAGGTAACAAACAAATGTTGAAGGTTGGTGACAAGGCTCCCGATTTTGCCGCAAATGATCAGGACGGTAATCCGGTGAGTCTAAAGAATTTCAAGGGCAAGCGTGTCGTGCTATGGTTCTATCCAAAAGACGACACGCCTGGCTGAACGAAGGAAGCATGTTCGTTCCGTGATGCGAACGACGTTTACAGCAAAAAGGACATCGAGGTGATCGGAGTTTCGGTCGACAGCGAAAAGTCGCACCAGAAATTTATCTCGAAATACTCGCTTCCGTACACGCTGATCTCGGATACCGAAAAAAAGGTCGTCGAGGCTTACGGCGTATGGGCGGAAAAAAGTATGTACGGAAAGAAATATATGGGCACGCTGCGGCATACATTCCTGATCGACGAGAAAGGCAAGATCGTTAAGATCTTTGAGAAGGTAAATGTGGCAAATCACGCCGACGAGGTATTGGAGGCTTTTGGTGAGAAGTAGTTTTTCGAGTTTCACTCTCCTGCTTGTTGCGATAGCTGTTATAGGCCTGAGCGGCTGCACGCAGAACGCCCAACTGGCCAATTTCAAGAAATTCACCGACCCCTATGAGGTGCCAAAGATCTCGGTCGAAGACGCCAAGAAAGAGGTCGATGCGGGCAACGCGGTGATCGTGGATGGTCGAGTAGAATCTGCCTACAAACAGGAACACATCACCGGCTCGATCAATATTCCAAACGGTTCGCCAAAGGAAAAGTACGATGTTCTGCCAAAGGGTAAAAAGGTGATCATTTACTGCTCATGCAATGGCGAGGGCACCAGTATCAGTCTCGCCTATCACATGAATCAGGCCGGTGTGCCCGAGACATACGCAATGGTAGGCGGGACCGCCGGATGGATCTCGGCCGGTTACCCGATGACCAAGGGGCAATAGGAGTCATTTTGCGATGAAGAAAGCGTTTGCCATATTATTTTTGCCGCTCGTTCTTTTCATGGCCTGCCAAAAGGCGGAGACCATTGAGTATTTTGAGTACGTTGACGAAGCCGCGGTTCCGCGAATAACGGCTGAGAATGCCAAGAAGGAATTCGACGCAGGGCGTGCGATCTTCGTCGATAGCCGCGGCGAAAGTGCATGGAAGGCCGAGCATTTGCCGGGAGCGTTAGAGATATCGCTCAACTCGCCGGACGACAAGTTCTCCCAGCTTCCAAAGGGTAAGAAGATAATCGTCTACTGTTCCTGAGCGGCCGAGCACACGAGTGCCGGTCTGGCATTCAAAATGAATCAGAAGAAGATCCCGGGCACATTCGCCCTGCAAGGCGGCCCCGCCGCATGGACGGCAGCCGGATATCCGGTCGAGAAGGGGCCGGGCTCAGCTCCTGCTACGCCTAATCCTTAGTTTAGAGTTAAGTTGTTATGAGATATTTACTGACAGTGATCTTCGTGCTGGCCGCGGTATCTGCCGCGATGGCACAATCTGACGTGCCGAAACGATACAGCAACTCTGATGAGGTGCCGCGGATCAATCTCGCCGACGCCAAAAAGGCATTTGATGACGGCAGTGCGATCTTCGTCGATTCGCGTAGTGCAGACTCCTTCAAGGCATTGCATGTCAAAGGTGCGATCAGTATTCCATTTGGCTCGACCGACGATCTCAGTTCCCTGCCGAAAGGGAAATCGATAATCGTCTACTGCAC
This sequence comes from uncultured Chloracidobacterium sp., assembly GCA_964545145.1. Taxonomy (GTDB): domain Bacteria; phylum Acidobacteriota; class Blastocatellia; order Pyrinomonadales; family Pyrinomonadaceae; genus OLB17. The sequence goes on from CAZJFB010000052.1 coordinate 17,610, forward strand.
CTGAGCGGCGGAACACACGAGCTCCAGTCTGGCGCTCCAGATGAACAACAAGGGAATCGCAAATGTCTTTGCTCTTAAAGGCGGGTTAAATCCCTGGATCGAGGCTAAATACCCGACCGCGTCTGAAAAGTAACGGATTCCACGTGGGATAACTGCAGATCGGTCGATCTGGAACTTAAGTCAATTCGTCGCAGATGCGGTTCGCGGCCTTTCCATCCCATAGTGGAGGCGTGCGTCTTTCCGCTCCTTTAGGCTGGCCGCTCAGAACGCTCGAAGCGGCGTCCTTGATCTTCGCCGGATCTGTACCGACAAGAAGATTTGTACCCATCTCAACGGTAATGGGCCGCTCGGTATTGTGGCGAAGCGTCAGGCAAGGGATGCCGAGAACTGTGGTCTCTTCCTGAAGGCCGCCCGAGTCTGTCAATACAAGCCTTGCTCCCGAGTACAACCGCATAAAGTCGAGATAGCCAAGCGGTTCGATCAGCTTGATCTTTGACAACTTGATTCGATCGGCAAAGCCAAATTCGTCGATCTTTCCGCGCGTTCGCGGGTGCACCGGAAACACGATCGGCAGCTCTTCCGAGATCGTCAGGAGTGCGTCTAGGATGCGGCCAAAAACCTCTCGGTCGTCAACGTTCGACGGCCTATGGAGCGTGACCACGGCGTACTCGCCATTGGAAACGCCGAGGTCATCTCGCACGGTCGACCCCTCAGCTAACTTTAGATGCTCGAGCAGCGAGTCGATCATTACGTTGCCTACAAACCTTATCTTTTCGGCGGGAATTCCCTCCTGGCGAAGGTTTTCGTCGGCATCCTGCGATGTCGTCAGCAACAAATCCGAGATCGCATCGGTCAGAATGCGATTGATCTCCTCAGGCATCGCTCGATCGCGCGACCGCAGGCCTGCTTCGACGTGGGCGACCTTGATCCCGAGTTTTGAGCATACCAAGGCACACGCGATCGTCGAATTAACGTCGCCGACGACCAGCACCCAATCAGGTTTTTGCTCCACGACGACCGGTTCGAACTCGGTCATGATCTTGGCAGTCTGCACCGCATGGGAACCCGAGCCCACGCCTAGATAGATGTCGGGCTTTGGCATTCCGAGATCGTCAAAGAACGCGTCCGACATTGCCGCGTCGTAGTGTTGTCCCGTATGAACGATCATCGGGGCAAACTCCGTCGGCCGCCGCTTCATCTCGGCGTAGATCGGCGCGACCTTCATAAAATTAGGCCTGGCACCGGCGATCAAAAGGACCTTGAGCATTTACAGTCTCACAACCCTCGCATTGCATGTACCTCGAACCTCAGGTGATAACGCGTTCCTGGTATCGACCACGAGCTTTGCAAGGCTGCAAACCCGGCCGTAATCGATGACCGAGTGTTCGGTGCAAATGATGACACAATCGGACGACGAGATCAGGTCGTCAGTCAGTTCCTGATTGTAGAGCGGTTCCCCGTCACCGATAGTGTACGCGTGGTCGAATGTGACCTCATCAACGAAAGGGTCGTGATAGCTAATGTCTGCCCCGTCCGCACGTAATAGGTCGATGATCGACAGTGCCGGCGATTCACGCATATCGTCGATGTCTTTTTTGTAAGCAACCCCAAGGATAAGGATCTTTGAACCATTGACCGCCTTTCGGTCTTCGTTAAGAGCCGCTGTGGCGAGTTCGACAACGTAATTCGGCATCGTCGAGTTGACCTGTTCGGCGAGAGAGATGAACTGCGAGTCAAAACCGTGCTGACGGGCCTTCCACGAAAGGTAGTGTGGGTCGAGCGGAATGCAGTGTCCGCCGATACCGGGCCCGGGAAAGAACGGCATAAAACCGAACGGCTTGGTGGCCGCCGCACGAACCACTTCCCACGTATCGATGCCGAGAGCATTGCAGAGCTTCGCCATCTCGTTCGCCATCCCGATGTTGATCGCTCGAAAGGTGTTTTCCCAGAGCTTCGCCGCCTCGGCCACCCGCGCCGAGGACACAGGATGCACCTGGCCAACGATCTGCCCGTAGAGGAATGCCGCAACCTCAGTCGAATCATCGGAGCATCCGCCGACCACCTTTGGAATGTTGTGCGTCTGGAATTGCGGGTTACCGGGATCGACGCGTTCCGGCGAAAATGCGAGGAGAAAATCCTCGTCGAGCTTGAATCCCTTTTCCTCGAACATTGGCTGCAGCACTTCATCAGTCGTTCCCGGATAGGTCGTTGATTCGAGGATAATGAGCTGGCCGCGACGCATATACTTTTGTATCTCGCCGCCTGCGGTCAGAATGTATGACATGTCAGGATCTTTGGTCTTCCTGAGCGGTGTCGGCACGCAGATGATGATGACGTCGCACGAGTTGAGCTTGCTGAAATCGGTTGTCGCCTTGAGTTTACCCTCATCGACGCACTTTTTTACGTTCTCGCTCGTTACATCAACGATGTACGATCGTCCGGCATTGATCTCGGACGTCTTCTTTTCATCGACCTCGAAGCCTATTGACTCGAAGCCCTTGAGGCAAAACTCAACGATCAGCGGCAGGCCGACATAGCCCAGGCCGATCACGCCGATGCGCGCGTCTTTGCCGGATATCTTGTTTTTCAGTTCTTCTTTAACCATTGTCGATACTTTACGATCTGTAATGCGGAATTGCGGTATGAATGAAGCAGAACGCCGAGGCGTTCAACAATTAAACTATGTTAAGCAGTTGGGTTAGTCAAGAAGATTCTCCGTTATGCTAGAATGTTTGCGGTCGGAAGTCGCCGAACCGTCATTCATTTTATAGTTTCAATAGGGTCAGTTCTCCGAGCTTCTATGAGCCAGGAAATAGTCTCAAGCAATCCGGTGGTAAGGGCGGTCCTGGAGGGGACTGCTCCGCGTGCCGCTCAGGTCGCAGCTTCTCGCGGACTTCTGCCTCTGCCGCAGACGGACCTGCTTGAGATACTGGTCTTCTTTTCACGGGCGACAGACGGCGAGCTGCGGACCAATGCCCTTGAGACACTTCGGTCGCAGCAGCCCGGTGACGTGGAGGCCGTGATTCGTTCGGCAGATGCATCGCCGCGGGTGCTTGACCATTATGCACACCAAGCTGATGTTCCCCTCAGCGTTCACGAGGCAGTCGTAACCAATGCCCGGACACCCGCCGGTGCCATCGCCGCCCTTGCGTCAGCGACTCGCAACGGCACGCTACTCGAGCTGATCTCATTCAATCAGCAGCTGCTGATCCAACACCCCGCGATCATTGACGCCATCATCGGCAACTCGAACCGGACGGCGGAAGCTGAACGTCGGGCGAGTGAGATCAAGCGAGAGTTCTTTGAGAAAGAACGAGGTGCACAGCAGATCGCTAACGAGCTGCGAGCAAGAGGCAATGACGCGGCCGCGGAATTTCTCGAGCAGGCAGAATTCGCGGGCGATCTAGACGGCTCTGGGTTGAGTCTCGACGATGCGATGTTCATTGCGTCTCACATCGAGGTACCTGACCGTGAGACCGACGACTCGTGGCTCGCTCTCGAATACATCGAAGAGATCTATGAAGAGTCTGAGGAGCAGCGTAAAGCCGCCATCAATAAGATCATCGGCGAACTGCAGACCGAGGAAGAAGAAATACCGGGCGAGCGTATATCAATGATCAACCGGATCATGAAGATGGGCGTAAAGGATCGCGTCAAGCTCGGCATGAAGGGCGACCGCGAGGCACGCAACATCCTCATTCGCGACCCGAACCGTTTGGTTTCGTCCGCTGTTGTAAACAACCCTCGCATTACCGAACAGGAGGTCGAGACGATCGCCTCAATGCGTTCCATCTCAGAGGAAATACTTCGGCTGATAGCGTCGAACAGGCAGTGGTCACGCAGCTACACGATCATGCACTCGCTGGCGAGAAATCCGCGTACGCCGCTCGCCAATTCGATGACCATTATGACGCGACTCCAACTTCGCGACCTCATGGCTCTCTCGAAAAACAGGAACGTGCCGGACGCGGTGCGGCGACAGGCCCAGCGGCTGCACTCCACACGAACCGGCGGTGGGAGAGGCTAGAGGAACTTCGATCTCCGTCCGGTCTTTATGAATGAGCCCGCAATGTCGGTCAGCGTGTGGCTCGCCGCACCTGACCACAGGCCGAGAAAAACGGACAGGAGGAAATTGTCGCCCAGATCAGAGCGGATCCGTTCTCCGATCCCCTGCCAAACGTTTGGCAAGTCGCTCAGCGAGGGTGTCGTCCCGCCCGCAATGCTCGCCCATACGCTTGCAACAGTAAAGACCAACAGCGTCGAAATCCCCATGAAATAGATCACGCGGAACAGTGCACCGAAAAGCAATCCATGGGAGATCCGGGATCGATGCTTGAAGCACCACCTGTATGGCAGCCAGAGAAAGCGTAGAAACGACCATCGCGAGTATTGACGCGAGACCGTGTCGAGATCGGGCCCAAAGACCATTCCGCCGAAAACGAACGCTGAGCCTACGGCTGCGGACGCCGCCGGACTGCGAGTGATCAAGTACGTCGCCGCTGTAACAGGAACGGCGAGGATCAATGTAATAGCGTCGTGCGTCCTTCCGCTTGGCATCGTTAGATTTTACCGCCGGGTGTGGGCATTGTGGCAAGCAGTATCGCGGCGACAGCGAGCCTAAACCCGTTGATGTGCTAGAATTTTGGCTTTGCTTCTCTAATGAGCTCTGTATTTCTAAAGCTAAGAACAACGCTCGAAATGATCAAATTCGAGCACACGCTGTTCGCGTTGCCCTTTGCATTCCTTGGGGCGATCCTTGCGGCAAACGGTCTTCCGACTTGGCGACAGATCTTTTGGATAACTGTCGCCATGGTCGGTGCACGATCGGCCGCAATGACATTCAATCGGATCGTCGACCGTGACATCGATGCTCAAAATCCGCGCACCGCAAATCGTGAGCTCCCAAGCGGCAAGCTCTCGGTCGGATTTGCATGGGCGTTCCTTTATGTTTCGATCGGGATCTTCCTGCTCGCGTCGTACTCGCTAAATTGGCTGACGTTCGCACTCTCGCCCGTCGCGTTGATCTGTGTCCTTGGGTACTCGTATGCAAAGCGATTCACCGCTTTCGCACACGTATTCCTTGGCCTTGCGCTGGCGATCTCGCCCTCTGCGGCATGGATCGCGGTCACTGGGAACTTGATGAATGAGATACCGATGTTGCTGTCGAGCCTCGTACTTATGTGGACTGCGGGCTTCGACGTCCTTTACGCTTGTCAGGATCTCGAATTTGACCGTCAGGCAGGCCTGCGGTCGATCCCGGCGAGGTTTGGTATCAAGAATTCGCTCAGGATCGCCCGGCTGTTTCATTTCCAGGCGTTCATCGTCCTGGTACTGCTTTATTTTGTCACTGAACTTGGCTGGCTGGCACTCATTGGAGTGATCGCTGTCGGCATCCTGCTCGTATATCAGCACACACTTGTAAAGGCCAACGACCTTTCACGCCTCAACGCCGCATTTTTCACAACCAACGCCTTTGTCAGCGTGATCCTGCTTTTAACGTTTGGAGGCGCAGTCTTCTTAAAGTCCGCGCAGTAGGGCCGCGGCCCGATGATCCGAGCCGCGGCCTTTTGGGTCTGAGTGGCCTGGATCAAGAGGCCGCTACGTTTTTCCCTTTTGTCACCATCAGCTTGATCGCGAACCAAACGAAAGCGATCGCTCCAATGGCGAAAACAGTATCGCCGACCATTCGCATCCATCTGAACGTCTGCATAATGCTGGTCTGCATGAACTCCGGACTGCGCGCGGACCAATATCCCTGCGAGACGGATTGGTAGGTCTGCATCAGTCCGATGGGCAGCAAGCTAAGCAACAACTCGAGGAGCATGCCTATGTTTATTGTCCAGAATGCAAAACTGATCAGCTTTTCATTCCATTCCCTCTGTGGCTGCATAGCACGAATGCAGAACAGAAGCAGAGCAAGCCCAAGTGTCCCGTAAACGCCGTACAAAGCCCCGTGTGCATGTACCGCGGTCGTATTCAATCCCTGCATGTAATACAAGGCGATCGGCGGATTGATCATAAAGCCGAAAATACCGGCTCCGACCAGATTCCAAAACGCGACCGCCACAAAGAAATACACGACCCATTTGTACTGCGCAAGCCACGGTCGCGCTTTTGAGTGGCGAATGTTCTCAAATGCCTCATATCCGACAAATACCAGCGGAACGATCTCGAGAGCACTGAAAACCGAGCCAAACGCCAGCGCGATCGTCGGTGTGCCCGCAAAATAAAGGTGATGCAGCGTGCCGATAATGCCGCCGCTGAGGTAGATCGCACCGGAAGTCAGTGAAGCCTTCGCGGCGTGATCCGCATTGATAACCCCGAGCCGCGAGAAAAGGAACGCGATCACGACTGTGGCGAAAACTTCAAAGAATCCCTCGACCCAAAGGTGAACGACCCACCAACGCCAGTACTCGACTACCGTGAGATGGGATCGCATTCCCCAAAACAGGCCGGGAGCGTAGAACAAGGCGATTCCCGCCGTGGTCGCCAGAAACAGAGTGACAAGCGATTTGCTTGTACCCTCGCGCTTTAACGCGGGAATACCTGCCCTGCCTATCAAGAAAAGCCACAACAACAATCCGACAAAAAGTGCCGCCTGCCAGACTCGGCCAAGGTCGACATACTCATAGCCCTGATGCCCGAACCAGAACCACATGTCACCATTTCCGAGCTTGTGCATGACGCTCGCCCATTGGCCGGCCATTGACCCAAGAACAACGATCAATAAGGCCCCGAACAAAAGATCGACGCCGAGCTTTTGATATTTCGGCTCCTCACCGCAGATGTACGGTGCTATATAAAGGCCGGCCGCAAGCCACGCCGTCGCTATCCAGAAGATCCCGAGCTGCGTGTGCCAGGTTCTGGTCACCACGTACGGCAAAATATCTTGGAGCGGGATGCCGTAAAGTCCGCCGCCCTCGACGCCATAATGCGCCGTGACGATGCCCATCACGATCTGGAGCAGGAACAATAGCGACACGACGAGGAAGTACTTGACCGTTGCCTTTTGTGATGGAGTAAGCGTAGCCCCGATCAGGGGGTCCGCCTCGGGCGTATTGCTGTCCTCGGCCTCTTTTCTCCAACCCGCGTAGAACCAAACCATCGCCCCTATGCCGGCGATCAGCATGATCACGCTAACGCCTGTCCAGACAATCGTTGAACTGGTTGGAACATTGCCGACCAGCGGTTCTGACGGGAAATTACTCGTGTACGAGATCGTGTTTCCGGGCCGATCCGCAACGGATGCCCACGCTGTCCAGAAGAAGAACGACGTCAGTTGTCGAAGTTTTGCCGGGTCGGACTGTGCATTCTTCTGAATAGCGTAGTCTGTGTTCCCATTGGTAAAGACATCGGTGTAGTGTTTTAAGTTGTCTTCGAAGGCCTTCGCCCTAAGCGGATCGACCGTTATCTTGCCCGTCGCCGCGTCATAGGTGTTCTTTCTGAGCATGTCCTGCAGCCTCTGCCTTAAAACGGCCTGCTGTTCGCTGCCCATCGAATCGTAATCCTTGCCTGCCTCGGCTTTCGCCCACGTATTTAGAATGAACAATGACTCGCGATGAAGGTAATCCGCGGTCCAGTCCGGTGCGACGTAGGAACCGTGTCCCCAGATCGAGCCAACCTGCATTCCGCCCATCGCCTGCCAAACATTTTGGCCGCTGGAGACCTGTTCGGCCGCAATAACCACTGTGCCGTCGGTCGACACAACTTCTTTTGGGATCGGCGGCGCCTGACGGAAGATCTCAGTACCGATCCAACCCAGTACCGCGAACGACAAAACGAACACGATACCTAAAATGATCCAAAGCCTTTTCATCTCTTTCACCTCTTGGGAGTGCCTGGGAGGCCGTCCCTAATTCTAGAAACTGCGGGGCTCGAGCCGAGGTGAGATCGTGGGATGATCGGCCTCGACTCGAGAACTGTCAACAACTGCCGGCCTACATTCTTGGGCCGGCACGGCGTTTTCCTCGATAGTGGAATTTGCGAACATGTTAACAGCGGTCCCCTGATCTTGAAAGTAACAGACGTAGGTGTGGCAGAAAATGATCTGGATCATATTGCAAATCATTTTCAAT
>CAZJFB010000053.1:0-4662 GCA_964545145.1 uncultured Chloracidobacterium sp.
TGTCTTAGCTCCGTAAGGAGCGGCATGTTTGTAGAAACGGCGTGGAAAATGACGGATCAAGCTCCGTTAGGAGCGACATGTTTCCGTGCGATCGCGCGGTATCGCCCCTGACGGGGCTCGGATCATTTTTTTTACTCGCCGCTACAAACATTCGACTCCTACGGAGCCATGGTATGACGAATCTGTATAATTGTCTGCGATGGATTTCCTGCGAAGATTGTTAAGGCGGTTTGTGGTGACGCAAGAGGAAGTGCTGGCTCCGCTGTGCTCGCGCGAGGAAGCTCGCGAGGCGATCGTCGAGACGCTGAATGATCTGGGCTGGAAATACTCGATGCGTGATGGTGACACATACGCAGCTGAGACCGACTGGACCGAAGGAATGGGCCGCGTGGTCTTGATCACCCTCCGAAAGGACGACGCCGTCGTTGTAAGCAACATAAACCCACAACTAACCTATAACCACCACGACCGCGACGACGTAGACACCTTCACCACCCGCTTCCGCCTCTGCGTGTCCAGATATCAAAGACGATGAGCTTTTGAGAGTTGAGAGAGTGGGCTTCGCGGCTGTGCCGCATCGCAATGCGGCGAGGTTCACCTCGCCGGACCGAGGGCCAAACAGCAGACGGAGCCCGGCCCGCGAGCGTCTTTCACGAGCGGGCATCGGGCGACAACGCGTTTTCTTTTGTCGGAGGCGCAGCCTCCTCCGAAAATGACAAATAACCGCGACGGTCAGGCAAGCCTGACCGCACTGCTATAGGGCGAAGCCCAAGAGCAAACGGCCACATCGCGGACCGTCGGGTGAACCCGACGGCAATTTTTTGGCCCTAAACACTCTCCTCCTTACGCAGCCTGTACAAGCCCGGATGTCGGCGAATGTCACAGATCAGTGCTCTGCGGTGTATTCATCATACGGGCTTGGTGTATTTAGCGGCCGTACAGAGGACATTTATGAGACTAAAACTTATCGCAGCTGCGTTATTCGCACTTGGATCGATCGGAGGAGCGTTTTCGGCGAACTCCTTTGCGCAGACGGCCGGCACGCCGCCTGACACATTCGAGTCGGTCAAAGAATATTTGCTCGACTCGGCCGCCACCGACTTTTACGAACACCAACCGCCGCTTCCCGCTCAGTTTCGCAAGGTGCGGATCGGCAAAGACCGAAAAAATTCCATGTACAGGCTCTGCGGCGAGTTTCTGCCCGCTAATGAGGGCAGCAAAGCCAAATGGATCGATTTTGTCACCATTAAAACCTCAAAATACGAGCAATACATTGGTTCGAGTACCACGTATTGCAGCGATCCAACGATCGTCTGGGCAAAGACGGGCGACCTCTCCGCCACGCTGCAGAAGCGGCTCGACAAGATCCGGTCGGCAAAGCAGCGGTGATCGGTTCGTCTTCGTCGCCGCTCAAGGTGGTCTTGCTTAACCGTTTGATATTTCTGACAATGAAATGCAAACAAAATGGACGAAGCGATCAGACAAGAGATCTTGGCGATGAGCCGATCTGCTCATAGCTTGACCGAGGCGGCTTACCAGCACGACACATCGACGCGCGGCGATCACGGGTGGGCGGAAAAGCAGCGGATACTCCTCGCCGACATGGCGCTTCATTTGCTGCAGACCTCTCTGAAAGAAGGCGACCTCTCGGAGGAAAGCCTGAAACGAAACCTGTTCTCGATCCTGACCATTTCGGACCAGTTCATTCCCGGCCACGACCTGAAAACTCTCGCGGACGAGTTGTACTCGGTCCCTGACGCAGGGTAGCTCTGTCGGAGCCCCGGGAGCTCAGTCCATCACACCGTTACGATCACGTTTCCCTTCTTGTGGCCCATTTCCACATAGGCGTGGGCTTCGGGGATCTGTTCGAGAGTGTAGACCTTATCTATAACGGGCCTGAGGCTGCCGTTTTCGATAAGGCCTTTAAGAAATGCCATGTCGTCGGCGGTTTCGCTGATCACGCCGCCGATCACCTTTTTGTCGGTTGTCATGGAAACCCAGATCCCGCGTAAGATACCTGCAGGATCCATATGGACGACACGAAGATACTTCCCTCTTTCCTTTAACGCCGTGACGCACGTCGCGAAAGGGCTTTCGCCGACCGTGTCCAGCACAATGTCAAAGGTGCCCGCGGGAAGAGAAACTTCGCCCGCGGTATAGTCGATCACTTCATCGGCACCAAGGAAACGGACCATCTCGAGATTTGCCGTGCTGCAAACGCCGGTGACATGCGCTCCGAAGTGTTTGGCAAGCTGGACCGCCGAAGTGCCTACAGCACCCGACGCACCATAGACCAGGACGCGCCCGCCGCCCTGAATATCGCCTTTCTTAAGGAACCACAACGCGGTCGTCCCGCCGAATGGGATCGCCGCCGCATCTTCGAACGACATGCCCTCCGGTATCAAGGCAAGCGTCCCGTCTTCGCCCACGCAAACATACTCCGCATATGTGCCGCAGGTCATTCCGGCCGAGCCGAACACCTTGTCACCTGCCTTGTACCGCGTTACATTCTTCCCAACGGACTCGACCTCGCCCGCAAGCACAACGCCGGGGATCGGGTATTTTGGCCTCAGCAACCCGAACCCGAACCGAACCGCGAACGGATCGGGCTTACGCAAACGGACATCACCCGCGGTCACGGACGTCGCCCGTATCCGTATCAAAAGCTCGTTATCCCGCGGAACGGGCTTTGGCACCTCGACGAGCTCAAGCACCTCAGGTAAGCCGTATGATCCACACACGATCGCTTTCATAGAGCCCTAATTATTACATACGGCGTACCTATTTGGCGTGGATCCTTTCCCGGTACGACCTTGCCACACCGCGATCTGGCCGAGCCCGTTTGAGCCCCGTAAAAAATATTTTCTGTCTCACGCAAGAAAAAGCTTGACATTTGTGAAATCTTGTGCTATCGTTGCAACATGAGTTGTAATATCACACCTCCCACCAACTACATTCCGCTCTCGATAGAGCAGATCGCGGCCTCGCTTGGCTTATCTTTATACGATGCGGTGCACACAAAACTAGCCTTCGAGATCGCTTTTGGCGAACCCTCCCAACGTGCCCGTATCTTCGAGATGATGGACGAACAAGATCGGCAGGCGCGCGAAAAGGGCGAGCCCGACGGCCTTAAGGTACGATATGCCGTCGATATGGATCGAGAGGGCTACAGGGTGATGCGCCGCGCCGACGCGCTCGAACCCGGCGAAACAGCATTGGCCGAGGGCAAGGCCGAGGTCTTTTGCCGCATTCAGGGTAATTTCGCCACCGATGATTGGCTCGGGCCGCTTGTCTTGAGACGACGGAGGCCCGCTGCCGAACCGGATATATCTGATGCCGTCGATGAGATAGATGACGAACCCAGCCTGGCGGACACGGTGCGATATTGCGTAGAAAATGACCTGCCGATCATATTGACCGAAGAGGATGCTGTCGAACTGCTCGGCCCCGAAGGCGAATGGCTGCTTCGGCTTGCCGACGGTCACGCCGTCTCAGAATTATCCATGGCAGGACCAGGCAACGACATTGACCGCCGGCAGTTGGCATCGGCTGCGAGGCCCCGTATGGCGAGACATCAAAGCGGCGGGAGTTTTCCTTCGCTCGGCGGCGGCAGTTCCTCCGGCGTGTCGCCGCCCGCGGCCGTCGGAGACTCGCGACACTCCGGTAGAGAAAGCTGTCCATCCCCGTCAACCCCGTGACCGTCAGGGCCAATGCCCTTTGACCGTGATCTTTGAAAATCCGACCGACGATGGCTATTCGGATCTCTCTCGCACAGAGCAGCGAGGCCGGGCATTGCCGCGCGGGGTCTATCCGGCTCGCCCCGAACCTTCGGCCCGGTACGCTATCGGCATCCGAAGTTTTGGGACGCAAAAAAAAATGTCTGAAGATCGGCGCGATACCTTGAACGCCGTGCGTCCCAGAGAATGCGGCTTCTTCATCTACGACCGTCATGCTTCGCTTGAAAAGCCGCGCGTCCCAAGATCAAGCGCTGAATGCGTCAGGGTGAATAATGCCCCGGTGTGCGTCCCAGAAACGGCTCACCGGCCGCGAACGAAATTCTATCCTCGAAACCCGTGCGTCCCAGGAAAACGGCCCGCCGCTCGCGGGCGTTTATTCTGAGACACTTTGGCTGATAATGCTGTAGAATAAGCCAAACCACTCTCACGGGCTTCGGAACGAAACTTTCGTCCCCTATTCGGGCGATCCGTGAGACAACCGGTTTTGGCCTGCATTTCTTGATCGACACGAAACAAATATGAGTCTAGCTATCAAGATCAGTCTGCTTGCGTCCGGTCTCTTCCTGCTGATCGGGATGCTGATCGGGATCGTCAAGCATCAACAGATGCTCAAGAGCCCCGACCACAATGCCCCGGCGTACATCGATATCGCCCATCGGGCCGCTTTCCTTTACAGCTTTGCGATGCTCGTTATAGCCAAGCTGCTCGAGTACAGCCCTTATTCCGAGACTGTCCAGCTTGTGTCGATGGGCTCGGTGCTGACATTCCTGAGCGTGACGATCGTCGGGTATTTCGCCACCGGCATGATGAATAAGACCGACAATCTGTTTCGCCACCGCGACTTTCGAACGACCTGGTACGTGTATATGCTGACCGTCGGCGAGATCGGCGGACTGGCGGTGATCGTCTGGGGGTTTATTTCGTC
>CAZJFB010000053.1:4762-23158 GCA_964545145.1 uncultured Chloracidobacterium sp.
GGAGTGGTACTTGGCATCGGGATCGGGATCTTCTCTTCTGTCGTCGGACTCGATCGCGACCGGGCTCTTTACACCGTGACGTTGGTCGTCATTGCCTCGTACTACGGCCTGTTTGCGGTATTGGGCGGCTCAACCAACGCACTTTTTCTCGAAACGATCGCCGCGTCAGTATTCATCGTAATTGCCGCGGTCGGATTCCGGACGAATCTCTGGCTCGTCGCCGCCGGCACGGTCGGCCACGGCATCTTCGACATATTTCACCATCTGATCATCGAGAATCCGGGCCTTCCGGTATGGTGGCCGATGTTCTGCATGTCGATCGATATCGTACTCGGCGGATATACTGCTCTGATGCTCCGACGCAAAAGGGTCGCCGCCACCCCAGCTTAGGCTGTCGCAGCCGAGCGGGACGTCGCTTCCCGCCTAAAGAAAAGACTTAAAGATGCGAACGATGATCTTTGGGATGAAGCTTTCTTTCACCCGAGTATCGACCTTTCTCGAGGTTGCCATATAACCGTCGATGATCTTTGTCATCTGCTGATTAAACTCCGGCGAGTAAACCAGCATAACGTTCTCGATGTCATGTTTGAAGCTTCGTTGATTAAGGTTTGGCGATCCGATCGATGACAGCTTGCCGTCAACAAGAATGATCTTTGAATGTAGAATGTCGGCAGAACTGGTAAATTCATAGATCTCGAACTTCTTATAGAATCTGTTGATCGCACTTTTATTTACAGCCTCGAGCAGCACCCATGCGGCTGTATCGCCCTCGAGGCTGATGCGTGTCACGAGCCGGATGTGGACGCCTCGTTTGACGGCGTTCGAAAAGGACTCGGTCAGTTTCTTGGTCAAATTGAAGTATGGCGTCGAGAGCACGATCTCTTTTTGCGCAGAGTCGATCAACCCCGCGACATAGTTCTCAAGCTCGCGGCCGTCGCGGTAAGGCACGGAGAGGAAATGTCTCACCAGCGGTTTATCAACGGCGAAAAACTCGTCGCCCACGACCTTGCCGTTCTTTGCGTTGATCGAATAGTTCCTGAAAAGCTCTTCGTTATTATCGTTGTCAAAAACAGTATGAAACTGGCCGATCAGAGTTCTTACGACGGAGGGATCTTTGATAGCCATTTCAAAATCGGTCCATCGGCAGAACGACTCATCGGCATTTTTGTGTTCTCCGTACTGCACGAGGCGAGGAAAACTCGTCAGGTTGGGCGCCGTCTTAAAGACAAAACCGTCATGGATATTTCGTCCGCCGATCACCGCCACGCTGGCGTCGGGATCGCTTTTAGAGTAGGTGATGAACTTCTTCATATGGATGACGCGGTGAAACTGATTGACCCAGTCGGCCAGGCTGCTCACCGCGGCGCCGTCCACACGCGAATATTTCACGGACACATTCCCCGGAAAATCGGACTGCAGGTCGTCCAGGGCTTTCCTGTCCTTGTCGAGCGCGATCACATCCGCCACAACGATCTTGATCTGTGCACCTCGCTCGGCATGATGGCGAATAAGCCTCTCAAGAACGGCTCCGTAAAAATCGAGCCTAAACACAAGATACGAGACGTAGATGGCGTCTATCTTTGGTGCTCGCGAGAGGTCAAGCGGAAAATACGGATCTCGCCTCTCGATCATTTCCGGCGGAAGATCTGCTCCCAGGAGTGCACGTGCTTTCACCCGGAGCCCCTCGATCGGATCCTCGAGGGTCTTGTAGTTCTCCATCGTCTGCGGGCACGAGAACGAATTCAGCTTGTCGGTCAGGAAGAACCGCCTAGCCGTATCCGGCCCTGAATATTCGGGCAGGCCGCACACCTCGAACGATCTCGACATTGAGGCCAGATCTTCGTTCAAGACCTTATCTTCATTTATGAAACTGAACGTCGCCCTGCCGCCGCCCTTGGTCTCGACACCGGCCGAACACTTTTCCATATTCGGGGACATGGAGATCTCAGCGGAATTCCGGTCACCCTTTTCTAACCTGAATCGTGTGACCTCGCCCGCCTTTTTTGACCTCGAGATCAAGCCCGTCTTGATCTCGTATTCGCCGTCGCAAACGACTTCGGCATTGACGTACCTTCCGTCGAACTGCTCGGCGGCAGGCAGCAGATTCTGTAATTTGATCAAGTTGTTTTCGACACCGATCGAGTCGATCATGATCTCGCGGCCGTCCACCTTCTTGAGCTGTTTTATTTGAACCGACTTGATGTTATTCCGAAAGGGCCCGGCATACTGCGACCTGAGAACGGTCACGCTCTGATCCTGGGGGACCGATCTCATGACCTGTCCGATCGCACGTTCAATGAACCGCTCGCCCGATGCGACGGCCTGCCTCGCTCTCTCGTATTCAACCGCCGCGTTGGACCTTCGATCATTACGTCGAAGATAGTTGATCTGCATAGTCCTTCTGGCCTTGATCAGTTCGACGTCCTTTTTGTAGATATTTTGGAGCAGGTCACTTTGATCGACGGGCTCCTGAGCAAAGAACGAACTTGCCGCAAGCACGATCCAAAGCAAGATGGCATTAGATCTTGAATTCATACAAATTCAATAGTTAGCCTAAAGCCATCTTACTATATGTGGATGTTGTTTTTTTCTTATCCGGTCACGTGGCGGCGGATGACCGCTGTAATTCAGTTCACGACCGGACACCGTACATCATGAAGCCCAACTTTCCCAGGCTTTCGATCAGATCGTCCGCCTGAGCGTCATCAAGCTCAACGAGCGGCGGACGGACCTTGGCCCAGCCGGGATGATTGGTGAAGTGAGCGATAACTGCCTTCAGCGACGGGATCATCCCGTGGCGTCCGACGATCTCGCGTACCTCGTTAAGTTTGGTTTGGCGATCAGCGGCGTCGGAAGCGGTCCAATTGCGGTAAAGGTCGTCGATGGCGGCCGGATTTACGTTTGCGGTTGCCGAGATACAGCCGGCACCGCCGTTCTGCATATTGGCAAGCAGGAACGACTCGCTCCCGACGAATACGTCAAAACCCGCGTTCGAAAAGGTGTCAAGGATCCTTTTGGTATGGGCCCAGTCGCCGCCGCTGTCTTTGATGCCTGCGATCGCGTCGGGATATTCTCTCAGCAGCCGCTCGATCAAGTTAATGGGAATGCCGACCCCAGACACTTGCGGGATGTGATAGAGATAGATCCGGAGGCGCTCGTCTGCGACCCGCTGGATCACCTCGGAATAGCCTCGAAACAGCCCTTCCTCGCTAACGCCCTTATAGTAAAACGGCGGCAGCATTAATACGCCCGCACACCCCGACGCAACGGCATGGGCGGTCAGCCGTACGGTCTCGGGTATCGAGCAGACACCTGTTCCCGGCATCATCCTGCCCGGGTCGATCCCTGCGTTTACGAGATGATCAAGCAGTTCGATCTTCTCTTCGATCGAGAGCGAGTTTCCCTCGCTGTTCGTGCCAAATATCGCAAGGCCGCAATTCCGGGAGATAAGCCAGCGACAATGCGCCGAGAACCGCTCTGAGTCCGGACGAAGTCGATCATCAAACGGCGTCACGACCGGCGCAAGAACACCTCGTATACGATGGGGATCGTCCATTTCAGCTATCCGCAAATACCGTCACCCCGCCAAGAATATCGATCATGTTCGTTGAAGAATATAGCCATTGCCGTACGACGATTCAACGGCCGCTTGGCTGCAAATCGCGGTCAAACTCGAGCTATTTAGGACATGCTATCCGGTCGCCTCTGATCCAATTTGTCTCGAAATTGGATCCAATAAGTACGTCCGCGGATCCCTGCAGAATGTCTTCACGCCCGGCCCCGCGTCCCCAATCAATGATCACTTTGGTGCCATCTACACGCCAGCCCCCATTCAAATTCCATTGATCGATCCTGGTCCGCCCGTCGGGTGTCATGCGTAGCATTGCCTCGACCCGCGACCCGGTCTTCAACTCGACCTGCCACCGCCAGCAAGAATCGGCTGACGCGGGCGGCGGAAGATTAGTGCCCTCCATGCGTGCCTGCAGCCTTTGCCGCTCGTACCCCGGAACACCACTGTCGTTACTTGAGCTTGCGACAAAGATGTTGACCGCCATCTTCGTGTCAGGAGCCGGATTACAAACGATATACGATGCGTGGATCCCCTTAAATGCGTTCACGGCATTTCCGCTCGTGCCTATCTGGCCCCAACCTTCGGCCGAGAAGGCCCCTTGAGCTCGCCGCAGGCATTCATCGTAACTGATCGAGAGAATTTGCTGCCCCCTTGAAACCGACGGTTGAGCGTACGCCATCAACGGCACGAGACACAGGACGAGCCCGCAAAACAGGATGGTCAGTATTCGCATTTGAATTTCCTCCGGCGCGAGTATACTCGAATTTGATCGCACTGAAGCAAAAATAATTGCAATAACCAGCCGCGTGCTGCCGCCTTTCGACGCCTAATAAATGTAGAACGAATAATCGACCTGCTTCGTCACCGTCTGCGGCCGGCCGTTGACCATCGCCGGCTCGAAGGTGATCCGCCTCGCCGCCTGCATCGCCTGTTCGGTCAGCCCGTCCGGAAGGCCCCTGACAACGCTGATATTACCGACCTTGCCATTCGACATAAATGTTAGCCGCAGGATAACCTCGCCCTGAACGCCGTGGATCCTCGCCGCGTCCGTGTAGCCGGGCCTCGGCTTTGTGAGGATCTTGATGGGCGTGGTAACGCCACGTACCGTCGGTGGCATCTCGGGTTCGTCCCCATCGGGCCCCGGCATTCCGCCGATCGGCCCGCCGCCGAGCCCGCTCTTACTTCCCGGTCCATAGCCGGGCCCATCACCCGGCCCCTGCCCGCGATCTCTTCCCGAACCCTGGCCGCCGTTACTCCCGGGACCGTCTGACGGCGTATCGCCGCCGAATCTTACGCCATATCGGCTCGCGTCAACTCGCTCATTGATCGGGCCCTCGATCGCCATCTGTATGGGTATCGTCGGATTGGTCAGCCGGTTCATACTGACCGACGGTGCAAACTTGGGATCGGTCCTCATCGGTGCGCGGTCGCCCTGCGAGGCGGGCGTCGGATCGTTTTTGCCGCCACCGCCGCCGCCTCGTCCGCTGTCCTTTTTCGACTCAGGCAACTCTTCGGCCGGCTCGGCAATGTCATCGACTATGACCGCATTGAATATATCGTCGTTGATCGAGCCCACCTCGAGATCCTTGCTAAAGAGGTTTACGACCATCCCGGTCAATAGCGCAGTTACCAAAAATGCCATCGCCCCGGCGAATAACGCGGTCCGTGTGCGGGAATGGCCATCCGCGATTACGGTCAACGAGTATCCAGAAACCGCGGCCTGCGTGACCTCGGATCGGGCAGGCTCGATCGCCGGAGCCGTGTCGACCTGCTCCAGCAGAAATGCCTGCAGCAGAGCCCCGCAATTTGGACAATGGTTAAATTTCACCGCGAAACCTTCATCGCAGCTGCAGCATAACTTAATGACCTTACCCATTTTGTTTACCTCTCGATCTCATCAGACACACTCCTGCTTGCTCGGCAATGCCGAGGACGATACAGTTCGTTATTCAGTAATTAGTACTTCCGGGCCCGAATTTCTTCTAAATACTAGATTCCCGAGCCCCAATGTTCGTTGCTTCGGTCGGTGGAAATGAAAACGGCGACAACGCGAAAAAAGGCCCCGGCGTGTGCCGAGGCCCTGTTAACTATCCGGTCGAGCTCAGGGTCCTCATATGCTGAACGAGGCCGCAAGCTTGTTAAGCCGCGGCCTCTGGATGTCAGTCTTATTGAGTTGAGCTGCTATTCCAGCGGAGCTCCGCCCGTCGAAGTAATAGTTGTTGCTCCGACCGTGGTCACAATAGATCCATATGAACCGGTGTAAAGCACGCCGTCGGTAAGCAGGCTGAATACCCTCGAGCCGGTCGCGGTCACACCTGTCGGCGTCGTCATATAAGCGTAGCCGGTAAATTGGGCCGGTGCCGACGAGGTTGCCGCGGTCCTGCCGCCGATAAAGTTGTATCCACTCTTGACGCCGCTGCCGAGAACGTTGTCGACAAGATTTACGGTCCCTAGGTCCGAAAAGGCCTGTGTCGTCATCGCACCGGTCGGGCCCGCGAAATTGCCGTTGCCGTAGGTTGAAGCATACGTCATTTGGGCACCGTGGTACGTCCTGAGCGAAGATATCGCTGAAGCCTCATTCGCCGAGCGGCGGCTCGCAAGCAGGTTGGGGATAGCGATCGCGGCGATAATGCCGATGATCACGACGACGATAAGAAGTTCGATCAGTGAGAAGCCCTTATTATTTTTCATTCATTTCGCTCCGGTCGGAAGAGAATTTGATTCGAATCGGAATTCGAAGCCATCCGGAACATTACAAACTGCGTGCCGAAACGCGGCGATCCGGCTGAAGACCGATGCAAAATATTGAGATCACTGCTTTTAGAGGTACAGGCTGGTGCCGCCGGCTCTCAAAAGATGCAATTTTCGTCCTTGGCGAATGACGATATTTGTTACGGGCACGCCGCGAAATGACATTTTTCGGTAGTGACGGGTCCGATCGATATCTTACCGGTCAGATATCAAACGACTAACGGCCCGCAGGACGCGGGCCGTAGAAAGGTGCAAACTTAAAGGGAATATGGGCCTAACTCGACTGCTTTCGGTTCCCTTGTTCCTCGATAAAAAACGCGACCAGCGAGAACGCCATCAGTCCAATGCCCGTGAACGCCAGCACTCGCGGGGCACCAAAGATACCCAGCATAAAAAGCGCAACGCCCACAAGGACGAACAACATCCCCACACGTCCGGCCAACTTTGCTATTCCGTTCGATTCACTCATATTTCAAAAATATCAAAATGCGGCGGCAAGCGAAAACACGCTTCCCCGCTTACTTCAAATTTTTCTTAAAGAATTCCAGCGTTCGGTCCCACGAGAGTTTGGCGGCGTCGGCGTCATAGCGTGGCGTCGTGTCGTTGTGAAAGCCGTGCTGCTTGCCGTCGTACATAAAGACCTCGTACTTCTTGCCGTTCGCCTTTAGTGCCGCCTCGTAAGCGGCGATGCCCGCGTTGACGCCCTGGTCGTTGCCGGCATAGTGGAGCATCAGCGGGGCCGAGATCTTGGGAACGTCTGCGGCACCTGCCTGACGGCCGTAGTACGCGACACCTGCGTCAAGGTCCTTTTCGAGACGAACCGCAAGCTGATTGACCATCCCTCCGCCAAAGCAAAATCCGACCGCTCCCAGCTTGCCCGTGCTTTCAGGGTGCTTCTTTAACCACTGTGCCGCCGCGACGAAATCCTCAGTCATCCGCTTGCCGTCAACCGTACGAAACGCCGCCGCGCCCTTTTGCTCGTCGCCCGGATAGCCGCCGACCGATGTCAGCCCGTCTGGAGCGTAGGCCATATAGCCGGCCTTCGCGAGACGGCGTGCGACATCCTCGATGTACGGATTGAGCCCACGGTTCTCATGAATAACGATGACCGTCGCGAATTTCTTGCCCTTTGCGGGTCGCGCCAGATAGCCTTTGATATTAAGGTTGCCCTTGGGCGACTGGACGATCTCGTAGCTGACCTTGATGTCCTTGTCGTCCGGCTTGATGGTCTGTGCCCACGCGTAATTCGGCGTCAGGCTCTCGTACAATGCCGCGACCGTCACACCGCCTACGGCAAACTTGCCTAGTCCGGCAAAGAATGTGCGGCGGTCAATGTTACCGTGCTGCCACTCGTGAAAAAGGTCAAGCAGCTCCTGCGGATATTGGTCTGCGGTCTTGCGTTCCATAATGTACTCCTGAACTATTTTTTCGAAAGTATACGCGAGACGGCCAGCGACGCCAAATCAGGCAGTCCACCGGCCTATTTCATCTTGAGCGCAAAATTAGAGAGGGCCTGCTGCTTCGTATGGCCGAACGCCCAGCAGTCGCTTTCCTCCATACTGACAAAGTCGCGGCCGATCACACAGTATTGATCGCCATCTATGAAGATAAGCGTTCCGCCGGGGCCGCGTTCCGATTCGACATCAGGATCGATGAGCAGCCGTTCGAATTCGGGAGACATCTGTTACGGTGCCTTTGGTTTCTCGGCCGGGGCACGTTTTGCACTCCACTCGTCGCTGGCATTGTCATTGAACGACACCATGCCGCTCATCGTGTCGCCCTTGACCTTACCCGTGTAGGTGAGCGTGACCGCATTGCCGTTGTATTCGATCGTGTAGCCAAATGTAATGGCGTCGCCCTTGATCGAGCCCGTCACCGCCACGTCGCCGCTCTGGCGTTTGGCAGTACCCGTCAGCTTTTCGCCGTCGACCTTCAAGATCAGCTTGAACGGCCGCGGCCCGCCGGGCGTGTTAAATACAGCGTCCCACTCGCCGGCAACCGATGTCGACTGAGCCGACAGGCTAAGAACGCCTGACAATACAAATGCGACCGCAAATAACGTCGGAATGATGACCTTTTTCATAATAAACTCCTAAGCCCCTATGATACTCCCGTTCGGCCGTTGATCGCTAGTTAGCGCGAGCCGCCCAATCAATCGCCTCGCTCTTTACATTCGCTGCGTTTTGGCACACAATGCTTGTCGATTTACTCTCTTCCCTTTCTATCAAACTCAGGAGGAACTATGTTGAAACGAATTATCGTAATGACATCGCTTTTATTTGTGATGCTGGCTGGTGCAGCTGCGGTCTCGGCCCAGGACTGGGAACGGCTCGGCGAAAAAGAGGTTAAGGATCGCAGCGAGCAGGATACGTGGCACCTCGGCGCTACCAAAGGTCAATTTCGTCGGCTCAAGCTAACTGTCCAGAAGCGAGCCGTCCGCTTTTACAAGCTCGAGGTAACGTACACCAGCGGCCAAAAGCAGAGTTTTGAGATTCGCAACTTGATTCCGGCAGGCGGCGAGACACGTGCTCTGGATCTCGACGGCAAAGACCGCTTCATTAGCAAGGTAGATGTATGGTACGAGGCGTCAACTGCCCGTCGCGGAGTAAGGTCACAGGTGACCCTCTATGGGCTGAAATGACGTTGGCAGTCATTTGATCGTAAACAATCCGAAAAGGGCCTCGCCGAATGACCGGTCGAGGTCCTTTTTTAATTTGTACGCTTCGTCACGACGCGGGATCGTCGATCCCGAGAGCTTGTTTGATCGCCCTGATGTCGTTCTTCATTTGCTCCTGTTCATCATGGCTGAATTGGTTCTTGTCCTCGATTACGTTGGTCAGCAGCCGCGCGACGATCAGTGGAATAATGACCAACGGTGTCAGATGAATGACAAAGATCGCTACGATCTTGCCGCCGACGGTAACGGGATAGAGATCGCCGTAGCCGATCGTCATACCCGTAACGCATGCCCACCAGAACGAGTCAAAAAGCGGCTTGTCCTCAAAGTAGGAGAAGAGTAGCGCGGCCGAAATAATTATTACCGCGTAGTATATAAGGATCTCGGCAAACGTGTCGGTCGCTCTTGTTATTTTCGCTCTAATGTTACTCATAGCGAAACTAAGATAATCCAGCCCGCCGCGATCAGGCAAGGCAAGCTATTCACCCGGAACTGGGTCGGCGCCCAAGAAGATGCACCAAGTCAGCCGATCAATTAAATGTCTTGCGTCCGTGCTCCAAACGATGATATATCTCGTGTAAACGACGATGAAATTTCAGAAGGGATTATTGAGCGACACCGAGCCGGGCAAGCCGTCCGAACCGGTAAAACAGCAGGCTGCCAATGTGCCGCCGCCCGTCGCACAGCCCGAGTCCGCAAAACTGCCCCTGCCGTCTGTGGTAGGCGGCGGCCACCTTTTCGAAACACTTGAGGAGGAGAAAAGCGGCTCGCGAAAATACCTCAAGCTGTTTGCGATTGTCGTTTTGGTCGTCATCGCAGCGGGCCTCGCGATCGGGTATTTTATGCTGCCCAAGGTCGGCGACAAGGTGCGCGTTCCCACGAATGTCGAGTTGGCTGTTCGTGATCATTTCCTAACGAAAGAGAAACGGACTGCGACGGACATAGAATTTTACCAATGTGATGGCTTTTTCGGCGCGAAAGTCGGCGTCGAGACCCGGACCGATATTGCGAATCCGCTGCTCAAGCTCGACACGTATTCGGCACGGATCGCAAGACGAGGCGATGCGTGGGAGATAACCGCGTCGCCGATCGCCGAGGGTGAGCGTTACACTCCATGCCAGTGATCAAGCAGTCTGAACCTCGGGCCTGAGCCTGAGGTCAAGCCGCTTGCGGTACGTGAGTTGCCGCCAGGCCCACTCGAGGGGGCCGTACCTGAAGTACTTGAGCCAGATCGTACTGATCACGATCTGCGACACAAATATACCAATCGCGATCAGTGTCGAGGCCACCGCGCCATACTTCCCAAACTGCCCAAATCCGTACCCGTAAAAGATCGTCACGCAGACGATGGTCTGCAAAATGTAGTTCGTGAGGGCCATGCGTCCGACCGGCGCGAGGATCGAAATAACACGCTGAATCGACGGCCTTTCCCAGAGCGTCGCAATTAGGGCAATGTAGCCAAGGGCAAGGGCAGGAACCCCGAAGGCGTATGTAATGACGCCGACAATACCGGCAACCGACGGCGGAAACGAAGCTTCGCTGCCGGCAAGCAGTGCGAATGACACGTTGCCGACAAGACCAAGGAGCAGCCCCCAAACGAGCACGCGGCGAATGAAGGGCCGATTCGCCGTGAGGTTTTGAAAGTACCCGCGGCGGTAGGCGTAAAAGCCAAGGAGAAACATCGCGATAATTTTGGGTAATCGCATATTAAAGATCAGGCCCATATAACGGCCGACAACATAATTCAGGTTGTAGCCCGTTAGTATTTGGAAATAGCTACCTTCCGAGACAGCACGAACGTTTTCGCTCCAGCCCTCGGCCTGGGCCGCCGCAACCCTGGCAGCGGTATCGGGCGGAGCAAAGGCGATGAAAACGATGTAGAGAATGATGTAAGTAATGATCGGAACGATCAAAAGGCCGGCCGCCCATTTCAGCAGTGAACGGTCGGGCTTTTTACGGAACAGAAGCAGAACAAAGCCCATCAAGGCATAGATGCTGAGGATGTCGCCAGCCCAAAACAGATACGCGTGCAGCAGGCCGATGACGAGCAGCCAGAACAAACGGCGTTTGAAGAGCGAGGCCTTAGTATCGCCCCTTTCCGCTGCGCGGGTGATCTGCAAAGCAAAACCAAAACCAAAGAGGAATGAGAATATCGAGTAGAACTTGCCCTCGACAAAGAAATGCACGAGGAATGTCGTTATCTGGTCAGCGATCGGCGCCTGAGCGGCCATCGCAGGCGGCACCATTCCATAACCCGAAAACCACTGCAGATTCCCGATCAAGATCCCGCAAACAGCCATTCCTCGAAGGGCGTCGACGATCTCGATACGTTCGGCCGATGCGAGCGGGTTGATCTGGACATTGGTCATCTTCCGCCTCCTGATCGAAACGAGGGAGTCTGAAGTGGTACTCTCACAACTTGACCCAACAGCCCGCCTATACTCCCGATCTGGAAGTGGGTTACGACTCGGATGCCTGTTTTGTTCCCCCGACTGCTACAAAATGATGTAAAGGTAAGCCAAAAAACAAACGATCGCGCTTATCAGATCCCAGTAGCTGAACGGCGGCTGGAACGCGAGGGCTAGGCGGACCGGGAGGTACGATATACAGGTGGCGACGATGACCGTCAGTTTGCCCGGACTTGATATATTGATCGAAGCCTCGAGAAGCGACTCGGTAAAGGTAAGAAAGACGAAGATGACCGCAACCATCAGATACCGGACTTTTAGCGAGACCGGGTCGCCGTCGGGCATTCCCAAACGTAGGCCAAAGACGAGGATGCCACCGAACAAAGCGACCAAGAAGGCGAGCCTGAATCCCCAATAAGGGAATTCGCCGGTCTGTCTCTCGACGGCAAAGGCTACGAGAAAAAGCCAAAGAAAACTGCCTGCCGCAAATATCGCGTTTACGACGTAAGCGATCGACAGCCAGTCAGGCGATCTCGGCCCCTGCACATCGCCATCCCGCCCGAAGAATGCGCAAAAGAGAGCGAGCACCTGAAACGGTGCCGCGATCCAGAAAGCTGCGGTCAGATTCCCCAATATTAGGTTTGTCGAACTCGGTAGTGCAAAAGCGACTACCACCAACGAAATATCGAGAAGAATATTTTCGTAAGGAAGTCGCTTTAGCCAATCCATCCGGCGGTTTGCAGCGGGATATTACTTGTGCCTGTAAGTGATGCGGCCCTTGGTCAGATCGTAAGGCGACAGTTCGATATCTACGCGGTCGCCCATAAGGATGCGGATACGATTACGTCTCATGCGGCCTGAAATTGTCGCAAGCACCATGTGGTCGGTATCGTTGATCTGGACCTTAAAATATGCGTTCGGCTGCTTGTCAACGACGACACCGGCCATTTCAATGAGTTCTTCTTTCATTATTTTCTATTAGGCACGTATTTTGGGCGACTTGCAAGTTATGACACGGCGTCGCACTCCACCCTTGAGACGGTTTGTTGATCTTTTCGCTTGCTATTTATGGAGTAACCTGTCAGTGTTAGACATGTAAATCCTACTCTCGCGTACAGGAATTTATCTGTACGCGCTTCGTCTTTAACGGTTTTTGGATAAGTTTGAGAGCGGGCCCAGATAGAAATTAGAAGTAAGCTCTCAGTTATTTTGAGTATCCGAAGCCGATCCTTTCCCGATTTGAGGAAAACCGATCCGATTTCGAAAGAACTTCTTCAGATATCCCTGAGAACAGGGAAAGGAAACATCACATGAAAATATACGTAGGAAATCTCTCATTTAATACAACTAATCAGGATCTGAATGATCTTTTTGGTGAGATCGGGCCGGTCGAGTCGGCAAATGTGATCGAGGACCGTGAAACCGGCCGCTCACGCGGATTTGGCTTCGTCGAAATGACGAACCAGGCTGACGGTGAGAATGCGATCGCACAGCTCAACGGAAAAGAAGTTGACGGGCGTCAACTGAAGGTCAACGAAGCTAAGCCGCAGGAAAGAAGCGGCGGTGGCGGCGGTCGCGGTGGCTACGGCGGCGGTGGTGGCCGCGGCGGCAATCGCGGCGGCGGCGGTGGCTACGGCGGCCGTAGCTGGTAAGCTTTCGTTGAAAGGATAAAATCCTGAAGGGTGTCCGGTGCGCTATTGCCGCCGGACATCTTTTTTCATTAACTCTGACGCAACGTGTGTTAAGGTCAGAGTATGATCAATAGTCCGATCTCGATATCCCGACGCCACGTTCTCGGCGACCTTTATGGCCGATGTGATCCAATAATCGACCAAGTGCCAGTCTATCTTGCGGGAGACGAGCCGGAGCTTCTTGGCTACGTCGATCAGTCGCTTGGGCACTACGCCGACGCATTCTCGTTTCACATCGCTGATGACATTTGCAAGAAGTTGTCTGCCGGGCATTTCACATATTCCTTCAATTATCGCTTTTCAGACGGAACGGTTGCTGGATCTCGCGGAAGGGTCACCCTGACATCGATCCTCCTTAACCCCCGCAAAGGCTATGCAAAGCCGGTCCCCAAGAACGCAAAACCTGCCCACGAAACATCAGATGGACCCGAAGGGGTCGCATGATCCAGCCTCTAAGATAGCGTTCAAATTGAATCTTGAATCGTGATATTATTTCTCTGATTCACTTTTCGGAGGTCTTTAAGATGAAGGGTATGAGTATGAGGTCCATCCCGCCAGTTCTGCTTTTGTTGGTTACCTCGGCGTTTGCACAGGAACCTCCAAAAGATCAAAAGCCGGCTGCGCCAGGCCAGCCGGGAGGCGCCGCTGTCACAGCCCCCGTACCGTGTCCGGGACTTAATCTCCAGCCTTTATCGGCCAGAACGGTCCGTGAAGGATCTGTTATTAGATTTCAGGCCAATCTCTCGGGCGGCGATACTAAGGTAGCGCCGATCCTCAATTGGTCGATCTCGTCTGGGGCACTTGTCTCAGGCCAGGGCACGACCCAGATCGAAGTAGATACGACCGGTGCGGCAGAGGCCAAGGCGATCACGGCCACGCTCCTCGTTGGCGGATATGCTCCCGAATGCCCGTATATGGCCGAGGCGACCGTCAAAGTCGTTGGTCCCGCAAGGAAGGTTTACGACTTTGGCGAAGTGACCGACGAGCAGCAAAATGATCTTGTAGATCGCCTCCTTGCAGCCATCGCGCCCGATGAGCAAGCCTATGTCATCATTTATGCCGGTCGCAACAGCGTCCGCGGGGCGGCGGCGACAAGTGTCAAGAAGATCAGATCCTACCTCCAGCAAAAGGGCGTTACTGGCAACCGCCTTATCGCGGTCGACGGCGGTTACAAAGAGCTGCCCGCCGGAGAACTCTGGATCGTGCCAATGGGCGCCGAAGCACCTCGACCGGCTCCGACGATCAACGCAAAGGACATCGTCTTTCCTAAGGCAGTTCCTGGGAAGAAACCCTAGATCGAAGTCGCCATACTTAAGTATCGGCAAACCTCAGTGATCGTGGTATTTCCGCCACAAAAAACTAGCACCACGTGAGAATCAAGGCCGAAATTCTCCCGAAGTCGCTCCGCGGCCGCCAGAGTACACGAAGCGGACGGCTCTGTGATCACCTTAAGCCGCTCGGCGATAAAAAGCAGGGCCTGCACCGCCTCGGCGTCGGGCACGACAGTGACCGATTCATAGTGGTCCTGGATCAGATTGAGAGTCGATTCTGTAACGTACGGAGCACCGAGCGTTTTGGCAATCGACGTGATGGCAGGTAAGGTAACGGGATGCCCGGCCTCAATGGCCTGGGCCATCGCGTCGGCCCCGACGGTCTCAACACCCCATGCTCGGACACCCGGCTTGAGCGACTTGACCGCAAAGGCGACGCCTCCCGCCATCCCGCCGCCACCGATGCTAGCGAAGACGTCGGTAACATTCGGCACGCCCTCGACGATCTCAAGGCCCAACGTTCCCTGCCCCGTAATGATCTGCGGGTCGTCGAACGGGTGGACAAAAACGCGACCCGCGGCCCTATACTCCTCAACCTTGGCAAAGGCATCAGCGATCGTCGGCTGAAGGTCGATGTGTGCTCCATATCCGCGGGTCGCGTCCAGGTAGTTTCGCGGCGTATTCTCCGGCATCGCGATCACGGCGTCGATGCCCAGTTCCCGCGAAGCATACGCTACGGCCTGGGCATGATTGCCGCCGCTGACCGCGACGACGCCTCGTGCACGTTCCTCGTCCGACAGTTGAAGCAGCTTGTTGAATGCCCCGCGAGGTTTGAACGAACCGGTACGCTGAAACAACTCGTACTTGACGTACACGTTGGTGCCAAGCTTCTCGCTCAGGGAATGGCTGTATTCTAACGGCGTGCGTTTTACGTAAGGCTTGATCCTCAAGGCTGCTTGCCGGATATCGTCGAGATTCATATTCATATTAATTCAATGGACAGGCCAATGCCCGATTGATGATCTGCCGCTCAGCCAATAATATATAGTCAATGACCGAAGCCGAACTAATGACCGAAGCCGACATCCACGCCTTTGGCGTCGAGATCGTCTGCAAGCAGCTTGAAGAGGCGGAGTGGATCATCGAATCCGCAGATGTCTTTGCCGACCGCCTGACCCATCCACAGATAGTAGCCTACAAGGACGGCGATCCCGGATTTTTTGTCGTGCGGACAGCAATGTATCCGGACCGCGGCCGCATCGAAGGCGAGGACACATTTCAGACGCTCGTCAAGCATGCCAATGCCCATGGCGCGTCATGCTTTTTTGCAAGCGTCAGCATCGCCAACTCGGAAGGCAAGACCGAGCAGGAGATGAGCGTCCCGGTCAAAGGCGTAGCCTACCACGTTGCCTTCGACGGGCTGGTCAAGATGGAACTTCCTCCGACGTCCGTCGAAACAGGCGAGAATACAGGCCGCTCAAGCCCGACATAGTTGTCGTGCAAACCTATAGGCCGCGATCAGAAAATAAACCTATAAAGCAGCAACAGCGCTATTGCACCGAGGATCGAGAGTATCCATCCTGCCTTATAGTTCTCATTTTTCCAGATCGCCCGGCCCGCGAATGTTCCCAGTGCCGAGCCGCCCATACCGATCAGGGCAGTGACCAACCAGCCAAATATGCCGCTCGCGATCGGTTCTTTGCCGGGAACCAAAAAGCGTGCGATCACGCCTATGACCAAACCAACTAAAAGCTGCCAGATCAATGACATAGTGTTATCTCCTTTAGTCAACTTCTACACCGGTGAGCCGCGACCACTTTTCACAGGAACGACCGGTGTCCAAACGCTCATTTCATAATCAAATACGCTTCAGCCCTGCCAATGTTCGCTAATTCGCAACCTTCTTGGCTGAGGGCAGCAGGCGAATATACCCAAACTCAGCCACGACCTCGCGAGCCGTGTTGCACGCGATCAGGCCGGCGAGCAGCGAATCAGGATAGTCTGTCGCGATCTCACCTACCTCACGCCATTCGGACTCCTCATCGAGCCGCCAATAGGCCGTAAACATCGAACCGACGCGTACGATCTTTAGTTCGACCTCGTCCGCCTCGGTCGGCACATCATTTGGTGTTACAAGGGGCGTGTGCTCTCCGTTCTTCCTTACATCGAGGCGGATGCCTTCACCGCCGCCGCCCGCTCCGCCGTAGGCACGTTCGAAGCGGATGTAATTTTCATCGTCCTTGAATATAAGTAATCCGGCGCCCTGATAATTCTCCTTTGGAAGAAACTTTACCCGCGTCTCGATCTGAAAATCGCCCGAGATCTGTTTCACATACCTCGGCGCTGAGCGGTTCTCGCCAAAAAGGTCCTTGCCTGTCGGTACCCGGACGCGAAGAACACCTTTTCTGACATCTTTGGGCGTCGGCTTGTCCCTTTCGTCGGGATCTATCCACTGCCAGCCAACGGGCCATTCCTTGGAATATGTTGAGAAACTCACATTCACTGGACGGTCGATCTTTACCGCCTCGGCCGGTATCGGTGTCGATACAGGCGTCGGCGTGGTCTTTTTAGCGACAGGCGGCGAACCGCACGCCGCAAAAGCGACCGATACGGCCGGCACGATCGTCCGTGCCAGGCCAACAAGACAGACTTTTCCGCGTCTTCCCTTTTTCACTCTTACACTTTTCTCACGCCTGCCTGATCCATTTCCAGATCTCAGGAACGGTCGCCCTTTTGCCGTACATCAGCATACCAACGCGATAGACACGCGACGCCAGCCAGACGAGGCCGACGATCGTCAGACAGTTCACCAGTACCGACAACGCGATCTGCCAAAACGGCGGCATCTCGGCAAGTATCCTGACCGGCATCGTCAGCGGTGCAAAGAGCGGCGCGATCGACACCCAGAACGACAGTTCAGAATTTGGGTCGCGGATCACCGCGAAACAAAAATAGAAGCCGATGAGCATCAACATGATCGGCGGAAACGCGAATTGGCCGCCTTCCTGCACGGTCGTCACGACCGAGCCGATCAGTGCAAAGATCGACGCGTACATAAAATACCCGACAACGAAATACGTCAGGAAATAAAAGATCATCAGCGGCGAAATGCTCGGCAGCGAGCCAAGGAATTTCCCCGCGTCGCCCTGCGTCGCAAGAAACGTCATCAGGGCCGCCAGCGAACCGACCCAGATCGCGAGCTGCGTCAGGCCGGCAAGCCCGACACCGACCAATTTGCCGAGCATAAGTTCGAATGGCCGCGCCGACGAGAATAGTATCTCGGCAATGCGCGTCTCTTTTTCCTCGACCACGGCTCCCATGATCACCTGGCCGTAGATCGTCAGTGTGATATAGATCATCATACCGATCACGAGCGAGGCAAGGAACAGCATCTCGCTGTCCTTCTCCTCGCCTTTCTCATTGATCGATTTCGCTTCAAAGGTGACATTTCGGCTGATGTCCTTCAGCGTCGATTCGTTGATGTTGGCGTCCGCAAGCCTCTGCGACCTCACGGCCTCGTTCAGGGCGTCCTTGAGCGTTTCGCTCGCCACGAAATCGCCCGCCTTGCGCGATCGAAATTCGAACGCCGCCGTTTTCGCATCAATGTCCGACGGAACGATAAGGTAAGCGTCTATCTCGTCTGCAGCGGCTTTGGCATTGAGCTCCTGCCTGATCTGTTCTGAGGTCTTGCCCACGGCGACATAGTCGACAAAGACAAATCCGGCTGCAAGCTGCTCGGTACCACGCCTCATCTTCTCTTCCTGCGAAGGGTTGAGATCGCCGAGTTGGTCCTTAGCCGCCTGGCGTGCCCTCGCTTCGATCTTCTCCGGAGAGAGGTTAGCCCTGAGCCGCGGCGAGATCTTGTTGGACGGATCGACAATAACGAGCCGCGTCGCCTCGCCCTTGAGCGAGAAAATGATCGCCGGCACGACCGCAAACCCTAGCCCGATAATAGGAAAAAGCAGAGTGCCAAGCAGGAAGGTCCATTTATAGACGATCTTTTTGTATTCGTGTTTTACGACAGCAA
>CAZJFB010000053.1:23258-24430 GCA_964545145.1 uncultured Chloracidobacterium sp.
GCTCCGGCAGCTAATTCGACCTCGATCTCATCGGCGTGAGCCTCGCTTCGTGCGACCAGCGTGCGGTCGGCGAGGACCGCGTCGCCGCCGGTCATGCGAAGCGCGATCCGGTTATGCCCATAGCTCTCCTTGACCTCTCGAAGGCTGCCGCCGATGACCTTTTTCGACTTATTTATCAGGATAATGTCGTGACAGAGCCTTTCGGCAGTCTCCATCAAATGCGTAGAGAAGATGACGGTCTTTTCCTTTTGGCGAAACTCGCTCAAAACATCGATCATGAACTCCACATTGACCGGATCGAGGCCCGAGAAGGGCTCATCAAGTATCAAAAGGTCGGGGTCGTGCAGCACCGTCGAGATAAACTGTATCTTCTGCTGCATTCCTTTCGAAAGGTCCGTCGTTTTCTTGTTCTTCCATTCCGAAAGGTTCATCCGCCCGAGCCAAAAGTCGATGCGTTTGTCGGCCTCGGCCCCCGAAACGTCCTTCAACGCAGCAAAATACCTGAGCTGATCGACGATCTTCATCTTTTTGTAAAGGCCGCGTTCCTCGGGCAAATAACCTATCCTGTCCTGCAGCCTCGGCCCCATCTGCTCGCCGAATAAACTGATCTCGCCCTCGTCCGGAGCAGTGATCCCGACGATCATGCGAATTGTGGTCGTTTTGCCCGCACCATTCGGCCCGAGAAAGCCAAAGACGCGGCCCGGCCTCACGTCGAAACTGAGATCGTCAACCGCCGTAAAGTCGCCAAAGCGTTTCGTTACATTCGACACGCGAAGAGTGGCTTCTGCATTGCTCATATTGCTTTACGAAGAGATTACCACGACCACAGCACGTCCAGCCCGCGCAAGCGCATGATTTTGCGACTGGGAGCATCGACATCCGCGAGAAATGCCATTTTCCTACGCGCTTGACCTGCCACGCTCAACTCTAAATTCTGGTCTCCGTCACCCCTTTTTCCCGCCTGTCCAACGTTTGTCCGGACAAGTGTCGGACAGTGTCCGACCGTTCAAACGCAATTTGAACAGCTATCTTGTTGAGATAATTAGGGTTATGTGCCATTTTTCGTTATGTTCAATGTTCAATTGTTTTTTCGCATAAACATTGCAATTTCCTCAGTATTTTTGCAATTTCTGCAAAAACAGGTATTGAACATAGCACATTGTTTCATAGAT
>CAZJFB010000054.1:0-5185 GCA_964545145.1 uncultured Chloracidobacterium sp.
AACTCTGAGTGTTTTCTAACACTCGACTCCGATGGAATCAACTTCATGACATCAGACTTGCAATATTGCAATTCTCTCCAAACCTTTTGTCGTTCGTACTCCTTTACCAGACGGGCAATTGGGGTCAGGGCCTTTCATATTGATCAAATTATTAGTCCTGATACTTGCGGAAAGTAACCTGGCCATCCACGAATCTCGCCCTGATCGTATTTCCGTATTCATCCGAGACGCCTGTCCCCGCGACTGAATCTGTAAACCGGACGGCAGATCCACCGACACTCTGATCCTGAACTACTTCAAACTCTATCCAGACCAGTTCCTCAGAGACGGCCGATGCCGTGAACGCCACCGGTGAGTCTATCAATACGCCGATACGGCCATCTTCAATGTTGTTAATTGTCAGGACCGTTCCTTCAGGCACGATCTTTCCTAGAGTTAGGACAGGACGTCGCAATACCGCCTGATCGAATTCCAGTGTAAAGCTCATGGCCGTTTCATCACCTTGCAGAGCTGCCGCGATCGGCAAACGAAGCCTGGCGTGATCGTCATAGTGCGCTTGCCCGATCCTGATCTCGCGGCCAAAAAAGTAATCGATAATGTGGTCCGCAGCTTCAAAAAGCTTCCACGACGAAGGTTCGGCCAAGAAGTCCGGCCCTCCGGCCCCCGTCAACGGATCGAGGCCCGCTGCATATCGCCTCGCCTGTGTGACGTCACCCGAATTGATCACGCCGTCGCCCAACTGGGCGCGTGGAGCTGCATCGGCACGCTGGGCCTCATTCGTCCCGGGACTTGGAACATCGAGTCCGGTCGCAAAGCGTCGCATTTGGACCACGTCGCCGGAGATCACCACGCCGTCCCCTGAGGTCCTGGGGGTTACGTCGCCCTCAAATCCACTCGGCGTCGGCGTGACGGTCGGTGTCGCCGTCGGCGTGTTTGTCGGCGTTGCCGTGGGAGTTGCGGTTGGCGTCGGTGTCGCCGTCGGCGTGTTTGTCGGCGTTGCCGTGGGAGTTGCGGTTGGCGTCGGTGTCGGCCCCGTGCATGGGTTCAACGGCGAACTGCTGTTTCGCGGATTCGGAGGCCCGGTAGTAAAGTCGGCGGAATTGTTTCCAGTGTCGGTACAGCCCCCGCCCAACCGGAAAACGGCAGTTGTCGGCCCAACGGCCGGCGCCGGTCCGCTTCCCTCCGAACAATTTGTTGGCCCAAATCCAACGAGATCGATCAGGTTTGGAGTAGCCGCCGGACATGTGCTTGTGAAAAGTTCAATTCCGGTGGTTGTGATCGCCCATTTTCCAACATTTGAAAATATGGATTGCCCTGACTGAGAAAAATTAGCGTCCTCTTGGGGCAGCAGTGTTCCGTTGTTGCCGCCGCTTCCCAACTTAAATAGCTGATACTGGCCCGGAGGCATCAATATCGAATTAGAACTTGCCCTGGCAAAATAAACGTCAAACGTTCCATTCCCCAATGCCAGGTGGTACCTGATCCCGTTCAGAACGACAGTCGTCGTGCCGCGATTAAATATCTCGATGTAGCTGTTACGATACACGGCTCCCGGCGTGCCGCCCGAGCCGTAGATCTGGCTGATAACGATCTGGCCGTCGAGTGGAGTCGGCGCCGGTGTCGGCGTAGCCGTCGGAGTGGCAGTCGGTGTCGCTGTCGGAGTATTGGTCGGCGTGGGTGTCATACCCGGATCCCAGGCCTCAAACGCCCCGATGTCAGCGCCATCTGACGCATTATTGATCCCCGGCAGATCGACGGGCCTCGGTTGGCTGCGTTGATCGGTAGTTGAGCCGGAACTGTCACCGCTATCAAGGGCCGGGCTACCCGGGTTCAAGGCATGTGTAGGTGTTGCGCCACCGTTGTTTGTAAGGATGCCCAGCAAAGGATCTGCGGTGATGTCGGTTGCGAGCGGAGCAAAAGCACCATTGAAGTTATCGCTCAGATTAAAGCCCAGCGTCTGGAAGCCCGCCGTTCCCCCGCCGGCCTGAGCAGCGAGGTTACTTGGCGAGTTCATGGCGACAATCGCATTCCGCAAGGACGTAGTATTATTCGTCCCAGCTAGCCCCGAAAGGGCAAAGATGCCGCCCGAACTAACTACACCGGCTGCTGAATTATTTGTGATCGTGCTGTTGGTGACAGTGGTGGTTGCCGATCCGCTGCTGAATATGCCTCCACCATTAAGGTTGCCGCCAACGACGCTGTTACCGCTAATGGTTGAATTGACGAGTGTCAAAACGCCATCAACGTTCTC
Organism: uncultured Chloracidobacterium sp.; assembly: GCA_964545145.1. GTDB lineage: Bacteria > Acidobacteriota > Blastocatellia > Pyrinomonadales > Pyrinomonadaceae > OLB17. Next base: position 2,252 of record CAZJFB010000054.1, read on the forward strand.
GATCCCGCCTCCTGCACCGTTGCTGTTGGGCGGGGTGGCAGTATTGTTGGAAACGGTGCTGTCCAACAGTGTAAGAGTACTTCCGGCAATGCCGCCTGTTCGAATGCCGGCACCTGACCCGCCGGTATTTCCGGTGATGTGGCAACCAGAAATCGTCAGATTGCCAGAATTGATTATGCCGCCGCCGCTGCCGGCACCCGCGTTGCCGCCGGTGATCCTCATTCCGCTGAGAGTAACGTTGTTTCCGCTGGATACGCCAAATACACGACCTCCCGCGTTATTAGCCGTAACGGTCAGGAGGTTTGCTCCGGGCCCAACGATAGTCACGCTGCGGTTTATGGAGAGCACCAAGCCAATTTGAATCGTTTGCGGCGAGTTAAAGAGCGCGGGAGCAAAGTTAATAATATCGCCGTTCTGAGCGGCCGTGATCGCCTCCCGCAAGGTGCATTCACCTACACACCCATCAGAACTATTGTCAAAAGGCGAATTGACAGTGTATACGGTCGGAATAGTCAGCCGAAGAGTCCAGCCGCCGGTTATAGTGCCCACATCGAGGCCTTTGTCGTCGACAATGTAGAGGCTCCAGATCCCATTTGGATCTGTCCCATTAAACACGCTCAAGTTTGCAGGTTCGTCTGTTAGAACGCCCGGTTGTGGAAAGGGTAATGGAAAAATGTCCGTCGTTTCGTAATTGGCCGGCCGATAAGATCCGCTGACGATCGCTGGAGGCGAGTTGTCTGGAACCACCGTTGCAGAAGTCGAGTCAAAGATCAAATTAAGCCCGGTTACGTCATCGCCGCCGCCGGCATCTGACATAATTACCGCCCGCTGTCCTTGCGGACCAACGAGTATAATGTCCACGTCGTCAGGGAAGGTGTGGCTAAATCCGTTCAAATTCACGGCTACATTCCTGACCAGGGCCGGATTGACACCGCTTACGGTAATGCTCGATGGATACGCAGACGCGGCATTGTTGTCGTTGATAGTGATCGGGGCAGAATTGCTAAACAGCCGGTTTGTCGTTTCGGGCTGATCTTGCGATCTTGGAAAGGAAGCGTTGACCCCCACAGGAGTCGATCTATCCGATCTGTTCACCGTTTGGGTGACTTTCGGCAGGAAGATGATCACTGCCGCAAAACTTACAACAACAAAAAAACCGGTACTGAGAAAGCGTATGGAAGATGGGAATTGCATCCGTTACACCACCAAAAATGGAAATTGAGAAGATGTGGCTATATTACGCTTTTGTTTCTCGAAAACAAGAAGAAAATGTGGCTTTAGACTCCGCCAGAGGGAAACAAGAGCGTCTGTCGCCCGCTTCGCGGGCTCTCGCTTACTGTTCGATCGACTACGCGCTGACGCGTGTAGCTTAATTCTCAAGCCCGCAAGCGGGCAAGGAGTGCGAGCCAAGCTTAAACAATCGGTTCGTCGTTTCCAGTCCGCCGGACGGCATTAGCACGGGCCGCGAATTGCGCGGTCGTGAACGACGGGGCTATGCTGTGCCGTCCGCTACGCGGACTATGAAGAGCGGCTGGAGAGCGTTGGGCTTGACGAACTATGTGAAGCCGTTGAAATAGGAGAGTTGGCGAACGAACGGAATAGGGTGACATTGGCCGACAGGTGAGAGATGTGCGACGAGCGAACGGGAGGTCAAAGGTGAATGACACAAGTGCCTGTTTTTGGTGACACAAGTGGCTGTTTCCGGTGACACAAGTACCCCTTTCCGGTGACCCAGCCATGTATCGTTCCGGCGACGATTCGGGCGGTCCTTCCGGCGCTTGATTGAGTGCAGCCAAAGCGCCATCATTTCGGTATGACGGCTGTTCTCGAAGAAACCCGCGTTCTCGAAGATTATCTAGTAATGTCCGACACAGAGATCGCCGAGCGGATCGATGCCGCACGCCGCGAACTCGGGCCTCGCGTCGTGATATTGGGCCACCATTATCAGCGCGACGATGTCATTCGGCATGCCGATCTGACGGGCGACAGCTATCAGCTTTCGGTAATGGCTTCGCAGACCGACGCCGAATATATCATCTTTTGCGGCGTTCATTTCATGGCAGAATCCGCCGATATCCTCGGCAAGCCGCATCAGCGCGTCATTCTGCCCGATCTCGGGGCAGGGTGTTCGATGGCAGATATGGCCTCGATCGATCAGGTCGAAGATGCATGGGAACAGCTCCGCCAGATCGGCGTCCTCGATAACAGGGTCGCACCGATCACATATATGAATTCGACCGCCGCGATCAAGGCCTTCTGCGGACGGAACGAGGGCGTCGTCTGCACATCGTCAAACGCGGTGCCGCTATTCGATATCTACCTAAAAGAGTTCGATAAGATGTTCTTCTTTCCGGACCAGCATCTGGGAAGGAATACCGGTGCGAAATTCGGCATTCCGCTCGATAAGATGGCCCTCTGGGACCCGCACAAGGAACTAGGCGGCAATACCGAGGAACAGCTTCACGAGGCAAAGCTCATTCTGTGGCGCGGCCATTGCTCGGTGCACGGGCGGTTCAAGGATTGGCATGTCGATAAGATCCGCGAACAGGTTCCTGGCGTTCAGGTCCTCGTCCATCCGGAATGTACCCGCGAAGTCGTTGAAAAGAGCGATCTTAACGGCTCGACCTCGTACATTATCAAAACGGTCGAAAACGCCCCGTCGGGCACGAAATGGGCCATCGGGACCGAGGTTAACCTGGTTAAACGCCTCGCAGACCGCTTTCCGGACAAAGAAATTCACCTTCTCGCACCCGACCTGTGCATGTGCGCGACCATGTACCGCATCGCCCCGCAAAACCTGGCCTGGGCCATCGAAAATCTGGTCGATGGCAACGTCGTCAACGAGATAATTGTAGATGACGAGACCAAGCATTTTGCCAATATCGCCCTCGGACGGATGATCACCCTAACGGAAAAGAAAAATTAGCCACGAAT
>CAZJFB010000054.1:5285-24321 GCA_964545145.1 uncultured Chloracidobacterium sp.
ATATCGCCCTCGGACGGATGATCACCCTAACGGAAAAGAAAAATTAGCCACGAATCGACGCGAATAGCACGAATCAGGAAATTCTTATTCGTGTCATTCGCGTTATTCGTGGCAAAACTCTTCTCTTGCTTTATTCTGACGAGTCGAACAGAATGAACCTATGACCGACTCTGAGACGACCGCAATTCAGCGTACGCGTTGCCGCGAACTAATGACGAAAGCTGTACGCACAGCGACGCGCGAAATGAGCATTCGCGATGTTGCTGAATTGATGCGTGACGGCGACGTCGGTGCTGTGCCGGTCGTTGACGGCGGCAAGTTGATCGGCATAGTTACCGACAGGGATATCGTTGTCAGGGCGGTCGCCGAGGGTAAAGGTGCGGACACTCCGATCGGCGAAGTCATGACGGCAGAATTATTTACCGTCGGGCCCGATGATTTTGTGTTCGAGGCGATACGCCTGATGGGCGACAAACAGGTGCGGCGAATTCCTGTGGTTTCGGGCGACGGCTCGCTCGCCGGCATTATTGCGATCGCAGACGTCGCACTCGAGATGGAAGATGAACAAGAGATCGCGGCAACGCTCGAAGAAATTTCAAGCGGTGCCAGTTTTTGGGGAAAGAGATAGGTGGCTAAGTCGATAAATCGGCATTTTCAGTTCGTCGGCTCGTCAAAGGACGTGCGGAGCGGACAGCTTTGGTATCCCGCGGCGGATGTCTATCAAACGCCCGAAGGCTGGGTCGTCAAGGTAGAGCTCGCCGGCGTTTCGGCTGAGGACATCGAGATCGATATTCAGGGCAATGTCCTTTATATAAGCGGTTGTCGAAAGGACCGCAGCTGCGCCGCAGGCGTCTCGTACCAGCAAATGGAGATCACGTACAGCAACTTTGAAAAGACGCTGCGGTTTCCCGCTTCGATCGATAACGCGACGGTCGCACATGAATTTGAGAACGGATTGTTGATCATTACCTTAAATAAAGGCAAGTAATATGGCCGACGAACCCACACAGCAACAATTCAAGACGCAGGAGATCCGATTGCCGCAGGAAATGGAGATCGCTGTGCTGCCGTTGCAGAACACGACGCTTTTCCCCGAGACGGTCGTCCCGCTGGCGGTTGGGCGAGAGCGTTCGACCCGCGCGGTCGAGTCGTCGCTTGCCTCCGAGGAAAAACTGATCGCGTGCATTACGACCAAGTCGGCCAACGTGACCGGCGATGACGCCGCGTACGACGATCTTTACAGGATCGGCACCATCGTCAACATAAAACGCATGATGCGCAACGAAGGCATCATGCAGCTGATCGTTCAGGGGATGAGCCGGTTCGAGATCGTCGAGTGGACGGCCGAACAGCCGTTCCTCAAGGCGAAGGTCCAGATCCTGCCGTCGCTCCGTCGGGTCGATGACGAGGAGATAGAGGCTCTCAAGCGCAACATTCACGGGATGATCCAGGAGGCGCTCGCTCTGCTGCCTCAGGTTCCGCCCGAGATCCGCGTAGCCGTTACATCGCAGGAAGATCCTGTTCAGCTGGCGTACTTTCTCGCGTCGGTGCTCGACCTCGGTTCAGAGACTGAACAGAAAATGCTCGAATCGTCGACGATCGACGGCCTGTTGACGCTTACTCATGCTGCCCTTGCGCGCGAACTAGAGATCATGCAGATCCGTTCGAAGATCGCCAACGAAGCCCAGCACGAAATGGATAAATCGCAACGCGATTATGTCCTGCGTCAGCAGATGAAGGCGATCCAAAAAGAGCTCGGTGAAGACGACGAGAACGGAGAGAAAGCTGAGGCAGCGCAGCTTCGCGAACGCCTAGAAAAGGCGGATCTGCCGGATGATGTCCGAAAAGAGGCCGAACGTGAGTTGAAGCGGATGGAGGCGCTACCCCAATCGGCTCCGGATTTTCACGTAATTAGAACGTATCTTGAATACATCCTCGATCTGCCATGGCAAAAGTCCAGCGAAGAGAAGCTAAACCTCACCGAAGCACGAAAAATACTTGACGAGGACCATTACGGGCTCGAAGACATCAAGGAACGTATTCTCGAATCGCTTGCCGTCGTGAAGCTAAGGCCGGATTCAAAGAGTCCTATCATTCTATTTGTCGGTCCGCCAGGAGTTGGTAAAACATCGCTCGGACGTTCGATCGCGAGGGCGTTGGGACGAGAATTCGACCGGTTGAGCCTCGGCGGCATGCGTGACGAAGCGGAACTTCGCGGCCACAGACGTACCTATATCGGTGCGATGCCGGGCCGTATCATCCAGTCGCTTCGCCGTGTTGGTGTCAACAATCCTGTGATGATGCTCGACGAGATCGACAAGCTTGGCAATGACTTCCGGGGCGATCCGGCCTCGGCCCTGCTTGAGATCCTTGATCCCGCGCAAAACAATACGTTTCGTGACAATTATCTAGATCTGCCGTTCGATCTGTCGAAGGTGTTCTTTATCGCCACGGCAAATCAGCTGGGGCCTATACCGATGCCGCTTCGCGACCGAATGGAGATCATTCAGCTGGCGGGTTACAGCGATCGCGAAAAGCTGAATATCGCTAAGCAATACCTTGTTCCCCGACAAATCGAGGAGAACGGCCTTAAACCGGAGCAGATCGAGATCACAGACGATGCGATCAACCTTTTGACCACGAGGTATACTCGCGAGGCGGGGGTTCGCCAGCTGGAAAGGACGGTCGGAAATCTTGCGAGAAAGGTCGCGCTGAAGGTCGCCGAAGGCTCGACCGAAAAGTTTACCATCTCGGCAGAAGAGGTCCGCGGTTATCTCGGGCCTCCGCGGGTCTTTCCAGAGGAAGCCCGAAAGGAACTGCCTCCTGGGGTTGCGACCGGGATGGCATGGACGGAGATGGGCGGCGAGGTACTTTTTATCGAAGCCACTATGCTGCCCGGCGGCGGCGGATTGACGCTGACCGGCCAACTCGGTGAGGTGATGAAGGAATCGGCCCAGGCGGCACGCAGTTATCTGTGGTCACACGCGGCCGAATTTGGCATCGACCCCGAGATATTAAAGAATAATGGCATTCATGTCCACGTTCCCGCCGGTTCGATTCCTAAAGACGGGCCGTCCGCGGGCGTTACGATGGCGACCGCGATGGCGTCGCTTTACACGGGCCGAAGGGTCAGGTCCGATACTTCAATGACCGGTGAGATCACGCTTTCGGGCCTCGTCTTTCCGGTCGGCGGGATCAAGGAGAAGGTGCTGGCGGCACACCGTGCGGGTATCCGACGGATCATCTTGCCGAAACGAAACGAGGCAGACGCTGAGGAAATACCCGAGGACGTCAGGCGTGAGCTTGAGATAATTCCGGCGACTTGGATCAGCGATGTATTGTCGGCAGCTCTTGAAGGTTCGCAGAGAAGCTCGGAGCCCGCAAAAGTTCCCGACCGCGCTGCCATCGATGCAGCTGACGATCTCTCAGACGACAGGTTAACCGCAGATGACCGGTGATCTCTATTTATTCGGACTGAAGCGTAGAGCAAAAGCCGGGTTGATCTCGATCGCCTTTTGAAAATGTTTTCCGGCGAGAGCATTCATCCCGGCGTCTTTTAGCCTGAGTGCAAGCATCGAATGAAAATAGGCGTCTCGGGGAGTTGCACCATCTGCCTTTATCTCGAAGGTTCGTGCCTTTTCATTATCACCCGTAATCGCAAGAGCTCCGGCCAGCAAATTGTTTGCTAAAGGAAGGTCGGGGTTTAGTTTCGTGGCGTTGAGCCACTCATCGATCGCTTCGCTCCTTTTCCCCATTAACCAGAGGGACGTGCCCCTTTCTTCATGGGCAGTTGCCAGGTCAGGTCGCTCTGCAAGAGCTAGGTCTAGATCGGAGATGGCATCCTGGTGGTGCCCAAGCCGGTTCAGGATCGCACCGCGATAGTAGAGGCTTAAGGCCATCGCCTGACCTTGTTGTCGGGCGGCCGCGTTACCCAGTAGTTCGATAGCCGCTTCCGGGTTGCCTGAAAGGAACTCGAGCCAAGCGAGTTTTGGAAGCGCCTCCGTATTTACAAATAATCCGGTTGCTGCTGCCGTTCTGAAATGAGCTAACCCGTCGATTATGTTCACCCGGTCCAGAGCGGTCAGCCATTGACCCGGATCCCGCTGAGCGAGGGCAAGTTCGTCCGGTATCTGAATACTCTGAAATGCGAGAGCACCCGCGCGTTCGTGGTATCGTACAAATCCACTGTGAGCATTTAGGCCTATCCAAGAGAGGGACAAAGCAAGGAACACCCAACCGGCTGCCATGATCTTCCCAGATGATCTCAGACTATAACGATAGAACGACAGATCTCTCGAACGAATCAATCTTATGATGCGGAGAACCAGAAAAGTCGTAATTGAAGCGATGCCAAGGGCCATTAGCATCGGGACGATTTGATATACATCCCAGACCGCTAACAGACTTACAAAGAAGACAGCCCCGGCAAGAATTTCTTCTGGCCACGATATTGAGTAGTTCTTTTTGGGAGAGCGGCCGGCGATGAGCGAGGGCTTGCCAAACCCGAAATAGAGTGCGTCGTTAGGACAAACACTGACGCAGTCCATACACTTCATGCACCCAGGATCGACGACCATTCCAAATTCCTTGACCTCAGCATGAACGATCACATTCGAGGTACAAGTCGCGGTACAGTGACCGCACTCGTTACACGCATCGGTGACGCGGATCTTCCCGGGAGCCAGTCTGTCAGCAACTCCGAAAAATCCTCCATAAGGACACGCGTAAGTGCAGAACCCTTTAGAGCCCAGGAAGTAAACTGTCATGAAGCCGCATATAAATAGGAATGGGATCGCGACTGCGATCGGCGGAAACGTAGCCCAGAATTCGGTTGTTACCAAATGGTTTGTAAACTGAGGAATGAGAGGTTGGCCCTTTGGAGCGGTGAGAATGCGTGCAACCGTCGGCCAAACGAACATATAAAGGGCGACCAAGAGCGGAACAAACATCAGCAGTCGGGAGCGGAACGGTCGCGGAGTAAGGCCGATCTTCTTGAGCAGCCATGCACACAAATCCTGCAGAGCGACAATGTGACAACCCCATCCGCAAACGAATCTACCGACGATCAATGTAGCTAAGATGGCGATGACGAAGAAAATGGCCCCGGCGTTAACGGCTCCCGTCTGCAGCGTGCTCATAGCCTCGGACGGTTCAATCGGCGAGATCGTTTGCCCAGTGACCAGCCATTGCACGATATGAGCCGCCATCAACAAATTGAGAGCGATCAAAACTCCAGCCCGCCATTTTGACGTCCTGGATTCGCCTATTGTCGTGGCCGACGGCTTGGAATTGGCTAGAATCGGAAGCTCGATCTTTCGTCCTTTTTTCTGTGTTTGGCCGTCGCAGCCGTCCTTCATAAATAGAGTTGGCATTTGGCACCCGCTCGCGGCGCCGAGCGCACTTTGATTTCTGACTTGATTAGTTCACCTAAAACAGTGTAAAAGGAAAGATGCTTTTTGCGTAGCCGACACGCCTGAGAGCTCACCACTAAACAATTTATCTAGGGGTCTAAGTTCAGAAATTATGATTAAGGCAATACTCATCTCTATGCTCCCGTTCCTAGTGTTCTTTGGCAACGGTACGGAAAACACCTTGCCCGAATTGACCACGGCAGCTTCGCCTGCCAGCAGCGGGACCATGAAAAAGATGATCGTCGCCAGCGGGAATATCTCGTTGGATCTCGATCTGAACCGGCTTAATGGAAGTTCGGCGGGAGCAAAAGCTCCAAAGACGATCCGTTTTGACGCTGAGCCGGATTCATTCTTTACGATCATTGTGTTTAACGGTGAGCTGCGTGGCCCGGTCCCGAGTTCGATGAAGCTGATTCCAAAGGGCAATGCCGTTTTACCTGCAAGGTTGAGCGAGTCATATCAGAACCTCGTAGTTGAGAGCCTTTCGTGGGGAGGTCAATACGACCTTGTAGTTCGGGACGGCAACTCTGGATTCACTTTCTTCAACATCGAGGGATACTCGATGGAGTTCGATCCGAACCAGGATGCATTTTCGATCAAGGCGGGCAGGATGCTCCTTTCTGATGAGTTTGCTTCAGCTCTCGGTCGTCCGGGTGATACAAAGACGGTAGTCGGCGAGATCTCGCTTTCGACCAAGATGAAGCCGATCGAGGTCACTGAAATTCTCGACGGCGAAGTCCAATCCTCGGTGCTTCCTGCAGGTGCGGGTATGGGGCCCGAGGCCGGAACGGTACCGGGGCCGGACGTCATTGTTGGCGATGTGAATGGCCTCGCGCAATTTGGCACAACCGGTTCCGTGGTCGGCCTTGCTCTTGGAACCGATTCCTGCAATGCGGGTGTCGTGAACCTCAACTGGAACGCACTCCCGAGCAATGACCACCCGGTCATCCCTCAAAACATGTACCGGATGAGCGGTGGAACCACTAATGACGAAAGGTTTGAGCAGATCGGCCAGTCCAGCGTGAAGCACGGATTCACCGCCCTCACGCAGAATATCTGTGGGTTTGGTTGCAACGGAACCGGTGGGTCGCAGCTTGGCTCTGGGTGCTCAGATCCCTATAGCGCTAGCCTGAATGCCGGTCCGAGCCTCGGATCGAGGGCGTGGGTTAATCCTTTTACAGGATTTTTCCCCCGAGGTGATTCAGCAACGCCGCCGAACAACCACGCCGGCCATGGCGACACAAGTGGGGCTGCAGGCCACAGGGTACGTGTCGAGCAGGCCGACCTGAACACTACTTTGAATGTCGGGGCTACCTACTACGCCGAAGGCCAGTATGTAACCCCTCACGAATATGCATGGTGCCAAGCCAACCCGACGCAGTGCAACATGAATAATAACGTCTCGTATCGTCGGTATAACGTTACAGGGACGACAAGTTTCTCATTTTCACCTGTAGGTTCGACAGTTCGTCAGAAGGCGGCCATTGAAGCATGGACTGGCGCCACGAAAGTGACGATTCAGCCTGACGCTGCGAATGATGGAATCGGAACTGTTGCGTACAAGGTTACCAATCCGTCTGCGGGTGTCTGGCACTATGAGTTCGCGGTTTATAATCAGAACATGGATCGAGGTATCCAGTCTTTCAGTGTTCCGGTAGGAGCCGGTGTGACCATATCCAATATCGGATTTCATGCACCGCCGCAACACCCGGGAACGCTGAATGATAACACCGTCGGAAACGCGGGTTTCAGCAGTACGCCTTGGAATGCGACGCAGGCAAATGGGACGATCACATGGTCAACGGAGACGTTCGCCCAGAATCAGAACGCGAATGCAATTCGTTGGGGAACGCTTTACAATTTCCGTTTTGATGCAAATGCGCCGCCAGCGGACGGAACGGGCACGATCGGATTTTATAAGACGGGTTCGCCGATAAATATTGAAATTCAGGGCCCGGCGGGAGCTGGTACCCCGACGCCGACCAACACGCCGACGGCAACGCCGACCAACACGCCGACGGCGACGCCGACCAACACGCCGACGGCAACGCCGACGAATACGCCGACGGCGACTCCGACGGCAACTCCAACGGCAACCCCGACACCGGGATTTGAGGGCGATGTTTCCCCGCGGCCAAATGGTAACGGTGTAGCCGACTCGACCGATGTGATACAGCTTCGCCGATTTGCCACCGGGCTCGATACGCCGGGCGTTGGGACCAATGAAGCTCAACGAGCCGATGCAGCTCCCCTCGCCACTAACGGTGACGGGCTCATTAACTCGGGTGACGTCATACAGGGACGGCGATTTGCTACAGGTTTGGATCCGCTGACACCAGCGGGCGGCCCGACAAGTTCACCGTCATTTGTTCCGGAATCGGTATCATCGTTCATTGACAACATATATGCGTACTTCTTTGGAAGGGAGATGCGAATTGGGTCTGCGAGCTCAGTCGGCAACGGTAAGGTAACTGTACCCGTCGAGATGGTGCCGTACGGTGATGAGGCTGGCATTGGCTTCACGCTCGAATATGACGCAAGGTTGCTTGCGAATCCCAGAGTGGAACTCGGTGATGGGGTACCTTCTGGGTCGGTTCTGACCATGAACACTAACGAGACGGGCCGTATCGGTATCCTGATCGATTCGATCGAGACGATGACAGCTTCGGCAATGCCGAGGCGGATCTTAATGGTAACCTTTGACGTTTCGCCAGGCGCGAGTGGAAAGACTTCCGTTGCGTTGACCGGTTCGCTCGCCCCTAGAGGAGCGGCCGACGCTGCAGGTAACATGTTATCGGTCAGGTATGTTGATGGTGCTGTAACAATCGCATCTGAAGCAAAGGCCCGATAGCTGTATCTGCATAGTTTTGGACGATCAGGGCGGCCAAAATGCCGCCCTTTTTTGTAATTGTGAGTGTGGGCTGAAGTCAGCTGGAATTCTAAACTTGGACAATTTCGTTGACATGCGTGCTGTTTTCGCCGGATAATACAAATTAGTCACGAGAACGAGGGCGACCGGGTGAATGCTGGTCCGCTTGAGCAGATCATTCTTGCACAACAAGGAATTCATTTTCACGTCCAGCGTAAGCTTGTTTTCTTCGACTTCGAAAACTATGAGATCAGTATCAACGCTTTTGTCGCTTCGATCGTTTCTTGCTGTAGTGTTTTTCACTTTCGCGGTTGTTTGCCTGTATGGCTTAACTGGTTCGACAAGTGCAAATAATTCCACAGCCGCTCTTGCTCCTCATACGGTCAGTGTTGTTAGTACATCCGCAACGCCCGGTAGTGTCGCTACCGTATCTATCGAGTTGGAATCCGCAGGCGACGAGGTAGCCGGCAGCTTCACGATCAATTTTGATCCAGCGAAGCTCTCACCGGCCACGCCGTTTGTACAACTTGGAACCGGTGTGCCGGCAGGCACAGCTCTCACGGTCAACCCGAATCAGACCGCAAGCGGCCGTGTTGGAATGCTGGTCGACTCGACCAATTCGTTTACAACCTCGCCGCCGAACCGTCAGATCGTCACGATCAGGTTCAACGTTGCGGCCGGAGCGCCGGGCGGTGCAACACCTATAACATTTGGCAGTACGCCGACGCCAAGGAGCTTTTCTGATGCTCTGGGCAATCCGTTGACAATGACGTATGTTGACGGCTCCGTGAACATTCAGGCAGCGGCTCCGCCTGTTTCCGTTTCCGGCCGGGTGACGAATCCTTCGGGACAAGGTGTTAGAAACGCTCTTGTTTCGATCGTCGATGCCAGCAATAACCGCTATATCGCGTCGACCAGTCAGTTTGGATTTTACACGATCACTGGCGTTCCGTCGGGGGTTAATTACACGATCGGAGTATCTTCGCGTCGTTGGAGATTTAATTCGGTCAACATGGTGATTTCGACCGACCTGACCAATATGGATTTTGTTGGGCAGGAATGACGGTCAGCAAACAGCGATTCCAAAGGGCGGCTTTCGTGCCGCCTTTTTGTTCTGTTGTCGGGCCAAAATGATTGACAGACAGCTGGATTGGGAATACAATCGCTACACTACCTGACTTTTGCCGTTTTTGAGAATCCAGGGGATGAACGGGGATTTTGTCCCTGATTTTCGCAATTTTAGTTTCATATTCTCCGATGATTCAGGTTGGATATGACACCTTTTCTGAGACATTTGACCTTTAGGAGGAACGAAGAATAGACATGAAAAGATCACTAGGAAGTCTAACAAATATTGATCGCAGACCATTACTGCTGCTCGGGGTTATTCTCGGCCTGGTGGTTTTTGGGGCCATTAGCTGGCAAGTTGGTGCCCAGGATGATACCCGAGCCGCGATCAAGGCGCAGCGAATTGCTGCAGATAATGAAGAAGGGGCTGCCGCAAAGGCGTCGGACCCTGGAATATTTGAAAGTCCGGCGGCCGTATTCAATGCTAATGCTGGAACGCTTGGGGCTATCCCGGACGGCGGTCCCGGCTGTGGTGTCGATGGGGCGACAAGGGATGTTACCTTCACTGTTTCTGGTATGACGGCCCCTCTCACAGCGGTCTCAATCGATATGACGTTTGGGTCGCCTGTACATACCTGGCGAGGGGATCTTGGCGCTACCCTTATAGCCCCAAATGGAACTTCGCATCTCCTTTATAAATATATTGGATCGACTACCGCAGGTGGTTGCGGCTCCGCCAATGATTTTGCCGGACCTTACAACTTTACTGATTCAGCGGCCGGAACAAATATTTGGACCGTAGCTGCTAGTCCGACGACGGCAGGCGATTATCGTACAACCGCTTCTGGTGGTGCGGGGCAGGTAAACCCGCCGCCAGTAACCAATCTTACCGCCGCATTTGCGGGGCTTAGCACGGCTCAAATAAATGGCACTTGGACGCTTCGGCTGACTGATGGCGGGGGTGGTGATACTGGGGCGATCAGCGCATCTGCTTTGACACTTGTCGGTGGGGCTGCTACCCCGACGCCGACAAACACGCCAACGGCGACGCCGACTGCTACTCCGACCGTCGGTCCGACGGCGACACCAACCAATACACCGACGGCAACGCCTACGGCAACGCCTCCGGCTGGGAGGAATGTTAGGGTTGTTTCTGTTTCAGGAGCTCCCGGATCGCAGGTCATTGTAGCGGTTGAAATGGACTCACAGGGTGATGAGGCCGCGATCCAGTTCTCACTTAACTTTAACCAGGCGATTCTCAGTATCAGTGGTATTAGTTCTCCCTCCGTCAATCCCGATGTTACTTTAGGTTCTGGCGTTCCGGCCGGATCTTCGCTGACGGTTAACGGTAATCAGTCGTCTGCTGGCCGCATTGGTATCCTCGTGGATTCTGCCAATAATTTCACGGCCGGTACGCGCCAGGTGGCAACGTTTAGGTTTACCATCAATGCCGCAGCTCCTGGAGGAGCGACTCCGGTCACATTTGGGGATGTTCCGGTACCGCGCTCTATCTCGGATAATCTGGGAAATCCTCTGAACGCCAATTTTGTCAATGGAACAGTAACTGTTGTGGGCGGAACGCCGACCCCAACTGCTACTCCTACAGCGACACCGACTGGTACTCCGACTGCGACGCCGACTGCGACGCCGACAGCAACACCGACAGGAACTCCGACAGCAACGCCTACTCCGACACCTCCACCGAGTACTTGTGCTGCGGCAAATACGGTAATTTGGGCTTACAATTTTGACAATGATCACCTTGTCAGATTTAAGGCTTCAAATCCTAGTACATTCATCACAGATGTAGCCCTTACAGGCCTCGCTGCGGATGAATTCCTGGCCGGTATCGACTACCGTCCGTTGAATGGCACTATCTACGGTATTGTCACGAACAGTCCTGCGACCAGGACCAGGATCGTCGCGATCAATGCTTCGACCGGTGAATTGACACCGATCGGCCCGACCTCAGCTCCAACCACAGACATATTCTTCGGTACGGATTTCAATCCGGTCGTGGATAGGATCAGGGTTGTGGGTGATGCGGACTCGAGCAGGCGCTTCCATCCGGACAATGGACTTCTGCTGGGAACTGATACCAACTTGGCCTATGCGGCAGGTGACCCGAATTTTGGTACGAATCCAAATGTGGTCCACGCCGCATACACCAACAGTCAGACGGGAGCTACGCTGACGACGTTGTTCGGAATAGACTCCGGCACCGATGTCATGGTTCGTATTGGCGGAGTTGACGGCACGCCGTCACCGAATGGCGGTCAGTTGACCACGATAGGCCCGTTGGGTGTCAATGCCACCAGTTTTGGCGGATTCGACATCCAGCCGTTCACGAACAATGCTTACGCGGCTCTGCGTGTAGGCGGTGTATCACAGTTGTACAGCGTGAACCTCACTACTGGTGCGGCTACGTTGGTTGGTCCGATCGGCGGTTCGACGGTCATCGTCGACGGCATGACGATCAGCCCGTGTGCAACCGCTGCAGGTGTGGAAGTTTCCGGAAGGGTCACGACTCCGGATGGACGCGGTCTAAGGAACGCGACCGTCTCGATGACTGACTCCCAGGGTAACGTTCGTACGGCAACGACAAGCACGTTCGGATACTATCGATTTGACGATGTTTCGGTCGGTGAAGCCTATGTTATGGGTGTAAACTCACGCAGGTATCGCTTCGCGCCGAGAGTCGTTCAGGTATTCGACACTCTTGCAGATGTTGATTTCGTCGGGCAGGAGTGATCCCATTCCGACTTTAGGACTAAAGGCGGCCTTCGGGCCGCCTTTTTTTGCTTCTGACGTCGACCAAAAGGTCACCCTTCCGGATGGCCTTTTTACTTTTTTGCATTGACACAGGTTACAAGCTGCGAAATAATCCGTGACAAAGATCTACCAGTCGGTAAACCTGTATTTTGACTCTACTTGGGGTATTGCTTGCAGTTTGGCAGCAACTTTCAGGTGTGAACCATAATTTGATTTCTGGACGGACCATTTGACTATGAAGATGATACGAATCGCGGCCTTGTTATTTGTTATTTTGATATTTGCGGCTGGTTTGGCCGGTTTATATGCCGATCGAACATCGGCCCAATCTAAGTCCAAGGGAGAAGGCCTTACGAAGGTCGGCGCCGTTGAGGTCAGCGATCCGTCGATCCCGACGATCTCGCCTCGCGCTGATAGCCTGCCGGAATACCGTGTCCCGGAAGGCCCGATCATCGAGGTCAATCCTCGGCGAACGAGGCCACCTCGCAAGGTGCTGGATGTTATGCAGCCGGAATTCACTGATCCGCTTGTCGCTATCCAGCAGGCTGCACCTGAAGCGGCGCCGAATGCTTTTACAACGCCAATACTGAGCGTGAACGGCATCGGGTTCACTGGGGTGAATCCGCCGGATACGGTAGGTGATGTAGGCCCTAATCACTATGTACAGTCGATAAATGGTTCTAGCGGTGCGGTAGTACGTATTTTCGATAAAACGACGGGTGCCCCTGTGGGCGTTCAGTTTTCAATGGAAGGTCTCGGCACCGGAAACTGTGCAACTGGCCTCGGCGATCCTATAGTCCTGTACGATAGCTCAGCCAACCGGTGGATGCTGAGTGAGTTTTCAAGTTCAGGAAATCGGCTTTGTGTCTACGTATCGACGTCGCCCGACCCGGCTGGGACCTATGCCGCTTACCAGTTTACGGCTCCCGGATTCCCGGATTACCCCAAGTACTCTGTTTGGCCCGATGCCTATTATGTGTCTACCAATGAGTCGAGCCCTGCAGTTTATGCTCTCGATCGTGTAAAGATGCTTGCCGGGCAGCCCGCGACATCTCAGCGCTTTACCACTACAAGTCTTTCGGGATTTGGATTTCAGGCTCTTACGCCAGCCGATCTTGACGGTCCAACCCTGCCGCCGGCAGGTTCGCCCGGGATCTTCATGCGGCATCGCGATACAGAGGTCCACGGCCCTGCCGGATTTCCTTCAAGTGACATTCTCGAGATATTTGCCTTTACCGTAGACTGGGTAACACCTGCGAATTCTTCATTTGTTCAGCTACCCGACGTTGGCACTACAGAATCGAACCATCTTCTTACCGCTCCGTCAGTTAGGGACACCGGAATTGACCTTCCTCAGTTGGTCAATAGCGAATTCAGTTCGAACCTTTGCGGATTGAGCTCGTTTTCGTGCATGGGAATGCCGGGAGTGACTCAAGGTGCCAGTGGCTCACTAGACCCTCTTCGTGAGGTCATTATGAACCGCCTGGTGTACCGAAATTTTGGTGCCTATCAGACCCTTGTCGGCAACTTCGTGACCAACGTAGGAGCTGCTAGCCCAAACAGTGCCCACCGCGGCGGCGTGCGATGGTTCGAGTTGCGAAAGGTAGGTGCCGGAAGCTGGACTCTTCAGCAGGAAGGTACATTTGCTCCGACCACTGATGACAATCGCTGGATGGCAGGTATTGCAATGGACGGCTCAGGTAATATCGCCTTGGGATATAACATCTCCAGTTCGACCATCTTTCCCGGCATTCGTTATACGGGTCGGCTTGTAAGCGATCCTCCGGGCACAATGACTCAGGGCGACAATGTGCTTGTCGCTGGCACAGCAAACAATGGCAGCAACCGCTACGGTGACTACTCGGCAATGAGCGTTGATCCTTCGGATGACTGTACATTCTGGTTTACCGGGCAGTGGAACGGAGCATCGTCGTGGAGTACGCGGATCGGCAAATTTAAGTTCGATCAGTGTGGCACGCCCGACTTTACTATAAACACGACACCGGTCAACTTGAATGTTTGCACTCCCAATAATGCGGTCTACACCGTAAATATTGGATCGGTGAGCGGCTACAATAGCCCGGTAACACTATCCGCTTCGGGCAATCCGGGCACTGTGAGTTTTGGTACAAATCCTGTGACACCGGCGGGCACGAGTTCGATGACTATTAGCGGAGCTGCCCCTGGAACTTACAATTTCAATGTGATAGGTACAGCTGCCGGGCCGAACATAAAACAATTTGCTGTAGGCCTGACGGTCAATTCGTCTTCACCCGCCGGCCCGTCTTTGACCGCGCCGGCAAATGGAGCCTCTAATGTGGCAGCGACGCCGACGTTTACTTGGGGTGCCCCAGCTGGGGCGGCTACTTATGCGATCGAGGTTGCATCGGATGCCGGTTTCTCGAATGTAGTTGCGTCGGCGACGGGTTTAACAAATCCGACCTGGACGTCGAACGTAACGTTGAACACGAGTTCAACCTATTATTGGCGAGTCAGAGCGACAAATGCCTGTGGTACAGGAGCTAATTCGGCGACCTTTAGTTTTACCACCGTCGCAGCTCCCGGCGATTGTGGGCCTGGGACGACGCCGAGCACAATTTATCAGTATGGTTTTGAATCCGGTGCCGGTGGATGGACTCAGGGATCGGGAGGTTCGGGCACTAACACTTGGGCGATCCTCACATCGAATCCGCGAACGGGGACGTCGCATTATCGCGGCGTAGGTACAGGGTCGGTTACAGATCAACGCCTGGTTTCGCCGGCGGTGGCTCTGCCGACCGGTCAGAATCCACTGGTTCTGAAGTTCTGGCACGCTCCTAACCTTGAACCCAATGCACCAAACTGCTACGACGCAGGTATCGTTGAGGTATCGACGAACGCCGGCGGGACGTGGACTCAGGTCCCGAATGCCAGCCTTCTCGTCGGCCCCTACACAGGCACAATTTCCTCCGGGTTCAGCAATCCGCTCGGCGGGTTGAATGGTTGGTGCGGCGGCAGTGCTTACTTTCAGACGATCGCTGATGTGAGTTCTTATGCGGGTCAGAGCGCTCAATTTCGATTCCGGATCGGTACCGATTCATCGGTATCCGCCACTGGATGGGATGTAGATGATGTTGTAGTACAGGGATGTACCAGCGGTGCGACGCCAACGCCGACGCCGACCAATACACCAACGGCAACACCGACGAATACTCCGACGGCAACTCCGACCAACACTCCGACGGCAACGCCGACCAATACTCCGACGGCATCACCGACCAATACTCCGACGGCAACACCGACGAGTACACCGACCGGGACGCCGACTGCCACTCCAACAAATACGCCTACGGCTACGCCGACCGCTACGCCAGTGCCGGGGGCGGGATTTGAAGGGGACGTTTCTCCCAGGCCAAATGGTAACGGTATTGCGGATTCGACCGACGTGATCCAACTTCGCCGATTTGCGACGGGTCTTGATACGCCGGGTGTTGGAACGAATGAAGCCCAGCGCGCGGATGCAGCACCTCTTGCTACAAACGGGGACGGCGTCATCAATTCGGGCGACGTGATCCAGGGACGACGATTTTCAACAGGACTTGATCCGCTGACGCCGGCCGGTGGTCCGACGGGGCCATCGATCATCCCGGAGAGCGTTTCGTCGCTGATCGATGATGTGTACGCATACTTCTTTGGACGAGAGATGCGTATCGGGTCGGAGAGTTCTGTTGAGGTTGGACAGGTGACTGTTCCGGTAGAGATGGTGCCGTACGGTGACGAGGCCGGTATTAGCTTCACACTTGAGTACGATGCAAGGCTGTTATCTAACCCGAGGGTGGACCTCGGCGACGGCGCTCCGGAAGATTCAGTGCTAACCACAAATACCAATGAGCCTGGCCGTATCGGCATCCTTATCGATTCGACCGAGACGATGACTGCATCGGCAATGCCAAAGTGTATCGTTAAAATAACCTTTGACGTGGTTGTCGGGGCAAACGGTGACAGTCCGATAGTGATCACGGGATCCCTTGCGGGGAAGGGGGCCTCGGACGCTGCGGGCAACACACTGTCGGTGAGGACGATTGACGGAGTGGTTTCGATCCTTCCCAAATCGAGGTAAGTTTGACAGGCATAGCGCAATGGGCGGCGGTTTACATGGATCGCCGCTATGCATTACCATCGATCGCTAAAATATGGGATCACAGAGGTTTAGATTGCGTGGAAATAAACGGCTTTCGGATGCCGTGATGGACTCCCTGGGCGATCTGGAACAAAAAGCTATCCATGAGATATGGCGGCGTGGCGAGTCGAGCGTAGGCTCGCTTTGCTCGGCGTTTGGTGAGATCTACGCCTACACCACAGTAATGACAACGCTTGACAGGCTATTCAAGAAAGGACTCTTGTCAAGGCGAAAGGTTGGCCGAGCGTTTTTTTACAGCTCCGTTTACTCGATGGAAGAAATGGAGCGTGGGGTCGCCCAGGATGTCATTTCAAAATTGCTCGACACAAGCATAGGCATGGCAGAACCGGTTCTTGCATGTATCGTAGATTCAGTGAGCGAGCGTGATCTTCAACTTTTGGATGAGCTCGAGCGGCTTCTCAATCAAAAGCGCGAACAACTTAAGGCGGAGGACAAGGGATGATGTATTTCTTGCTTGGCCTTTCGATCACGCTCGCTTTTTTGCTGATCGTGAATATGACCGTCGCCATGGCTGCCTCGTTGTTTTGGAAGGTTATCAAGATTCCCGCACGGCGGCTTTCCGTCCATGCCCGGGCAACATTGATATTTGGTCTCCGTGTAATCCCCGTTGTTTTGGCGTTGGTTTTTGTCAAGGCTTTTGTCTTACCCGCGTATTTTATTCATGAGCCGCAGAATTCAGGCGAGGTGGTCAGTGCCAAACTTGCTTTGATAGCGCTCCTGTGTGTGGCCGGCGTCGTCATCGCGACTGTACGTGTCTTCCAGACATGGCGGGCTACGCATCGGCTGATGAAGAACTGGCTCAGTCATTCGTCTCAGGTCAAGGTTGAAGGGGTTGGGCTGCCGATCCATTGTATTAAGCATGCGTTTCCGGTACTTGCCGTGATCGGTATTTTTCGACCAAGAATTTTTGTTGCCGAAACAGTCCTCGAAACGCTGGAGGACGGGGAACTGAGGGCGGCGATCGCCCACGAGTACGGGCATCTGAGAGCGCGGGATAATCTCAAGCGAACCGTCCTGCGAATTTGTCGAGACCTTGTTATTCTGCCGATCGGAAAGGATCTCGACCTCGCCTGGGCACAAAGTGCTGAGGTTGTTGCAGATGAGTTTGCTGCGGATCGTGGGGCGTCAACCGCACTCGATCTTGCATCAGCTCTCGTAAAGATCACTAGAATCGTTCCCTCAGGTGTCGCGCCGACGCTTCCCGTGGGTGCATACATAATCACTGACCGACAAGGCGATATCGCGAACAGGATCAACCGGCTAATGAGGGCGGTCGACGATAGGGCTGGAATCAGACGGGATCGACGCCGCTGGGTCTCTTCACCGGGATTCATTCTGACAGCCACATCTGTCGCCCTTTTGGCATTTCATCTCTCCGATCAGCGACTGCTTTTGACTACTCACGAGGCTATTGAACGTTTCGTCAAGATCGTTCAGTAGCCCGATTCCGGTAGCGCTATCACGTTTGTTCTGTATAAGTTACTACCGAACCTCGTATTTTGCGCGCCGATTTTTGCTTTGACAAAATGAGCAAAGTCGCTTATAGTTAGCGTGCTCAATTAGAATAATTAGAATTTAAGTCCATTGAAATCACAATTGATGCCGCAGCGCCCGTCTTGTGCTCCGGAGGCCTGCTTGGCCTTTCAATGAGGGAAATTTCACCACAAGGAATCTGAAAAGCTATGTTAAAGAATAAGAAGTCGTCCGGTTCGAGAGTTGGCAGCAAGTCTGCCATCTCGTTTGTCCTGGGACTTATCGCGACGCTAGCGATAGCGTCCTTTCCCGGAATTTTTGACACGAATGCTCAATCGATGGCGTCTGCTGACGAGCCGTCTGTTTGTACCGCCTACACGGAAGGTTTCGCAGTTGCTCCGCCTGCGGGATGGACGGTCAAGAACAATAGTAGCCCAATTGGTACCGCGTCTTGGTTTCAGGGTAATCCTGCCACTTTCCCTGCTCACCAAGGGGATCCGAACTCTTACCAAGGCGTAAATTTTAATAGTGGAGCCGGAACTGCAACGCTGAGTAACTGGCTTATACTTCCTCAGCAGGCTCTGAAGAACGGTGACACGTTTAGTTTCTACACTCGAGGCCCTAACAACAACTTTCCTGACAGGCTTCAAGTCAGAATGAGCACGGCCGGAGCGAGCACGGATGTTGGCACGACCGCGACCTCAGTGGGTGATTTCACAACTCTCTTGCTGGATATCGATCCTGACTATGCGGGCACATATCCCATCGAATGGACCCAATTCAATGTGACGATCACAGGCGTGCCTACGGAAACACAGGGAAGACTCGCATTTAGGTATTTCGTTGAGGACGGCGGACCGGCCGGAGCTAATTCCAATTACATCGGTATCGACACTTTGGCCTACACGTGTGGTGCTACTCCGACGCCGACCAACACTCCGACGAATACGCCGACAAATACTCCGACGCCAACGCCGACGATAGCGCCGACAGCGACGCCGACGAATACGCCGACGGCAACACCGACGAATACGCCGACTGCGACGCCGACGAATACACCGACCGGGACGCCGACGAATACGCCGACCGCGACGCCGACGGCAACACCGACGGTCGCACCAACGGCAACGCCAACGAATACGCCGACTGCGACGCCGACGAATACTCCAACAGCGACGCCGACGAACACCCCGACCGCGACACCTACTCCGACACCTCCTCCGGGAGCATGTACGTTCTCGAACGGCGGATTGAATCCGCAGG
>CAZJFB010000055.1:0-13385 GCA_964545145.1 uncultured Chloracidobacterium sp.
CTGCGGTTCAACTTCCTTTATTGCCTGTGTTCCCAGGTCGTCGAACCTTCTCCGTGTTCCCTGTGGGCTCTGTGGCGAATATTCTCATGCGGCTTACCTGTTCGCTTTTGCAAATATCGCGAAAATGCTCAGTAAAATTGAATGTTTACTCAAAGAAACGATTGAACATGAGCACTGAACATACATCATCCTCCGAACAAAAGCCGGAAAGGGAAATGTCCCCTTTCCGGCTATCAATCGCGTAAGACCTCCCAATTGAGGTCACACGCCATTCTACGGAATGTACTTCTTGGGTATCGGCTGGTCGGTGGCGAGGCCAAATCCTCGGATGCCGATGCCTGATGTCGACTGGAAGGCGTACCAAACGCCGCCGCGGTAAACGCCTATGTCGTCAACACCGTCGCCGTCATAGTCACCGGGCACCGGAATGTCGCCGGCGAGGCCCCAGTTTTCGATACGCACCTGGCTATTCGAACTTCGAAGGATAAACCAACCGCCGTTCCTGAACACGGCAATATCGTCCTTATTGTCGCCGTCATAATCTGCCGGAACGGGACTATCGGTCGAAAGGCCAAAACTGACCGCAGTAAAGTTCTGCGACGGGATACCGGTGTGGCGAGCGATGTACCAGTTGCCCTGGCTCGGGCGGAAAACAGCCAGATTCGTGCGGCCGTCTCCGTCGTTGTCCATCGACATCGGCACGTCACCGGCAGAACCGAACTGCTGCACTGAGATGCCGGTGCCGCTGCTGAAGTAGGTGTACCACCTGGTATCTGTCGGCCGCCAAACGGTCAGGTCGGCCTTCGAGTCGCCGTCGTAGTCACCAACGATCGGGATGTCGTTCGGAGAGCCCCATCGTCCGGTCGTGACCGTGCTGGTCGCACTGTTGAAGATGTAGTACGACGAGCCGCCTGCGTCGTTACCGCGCCAGACCGCGAAATCGGTCTTTGTGTCGCCGTCATAGTCGCCCGGCACAGGAATGTCGGTGCCTATGCCCCATGTCTGTGCACGAACGCCGGCTGTCGAGCGGTTTACCCACCACGAACCGTCCGAGGGGCGAAAGATCGAGAGATCGCTGCGTCCGTCGCCGTCAAAGTCTGCACGCGACAGCGGTGTCGAGAGCGGGTGCTCCCACATTCCGCGTCCATGCGTGGCGATACGAAGCTTTCGCGGGTTGATATTGGTGATCGCCATGTCAAAGACGGCAACGCGTGGCAATCCGGTCCCCAAAGGCGTCCAGTTGGCACCTGCGTCAGACGACGTATAAACGCCGATATCGGTACCCGCGTAAAGGTTGTTCGAATTGAGCGGATCGACGACAAAAGCACTGACCGGAACCTGCGGAAGACCATTTGAAACGGCCGTCCAAGTAGGTTGGGCAGCATTAAGGTTGTTGGTCCGCCAGACATTGACCGTGCCAAAGGTCGCCAGCGTAACGTAGGCCCTGTTTGCTACCTGGGGATCCACAACCGCTCGGGCTACATAGTTGTTCGGCACGTTGTTCAGCGGATCGAGATCGAGCAGTGTGGTCGATCCGGTGGTAGTGCCAAATATGCTGCCATCCCGAAGGCCAACGATGCGAATATTGTCGTCCGTCGGCGAGATGCCGATCGCGCTGAGCGGCACACCCGAAGATATCGGAGCCTGACTGACCACGGTGTGCGTAGTGCCCTGATCGTTTGAGCGGTATAACCGGTCTGAGCCGAAATACACTGTGTTGGGGTTACCCGGGCCCTGCTCGAGAGGGGCGTAAAACAGCACGGTGGCGTCGCAGGTAATACCGTTATTCGGGGTGGAGCTAAAGCAGCCGCGCACACTCCAGCCTCCCGCGGTCGTAGCTCGCGTTGCGTAACCTACCTGGGTACCACCCGAGGTAAAGTATGCATGGTATTGGCGAACGTTTGTGAGGTCCTGCGCGTTCTGATCGATGAGCGTAAAGCCGCCGTCACCGCCATCAACGCGAAGCCAACTACCATTGGTGTCGTACTGGTTAGTACCGTTGTCTTGCGTGCCGCCGATAGAATACCTGGCGTCGGTCGGATGAACGGCAATGCTCATGAACTGAGTCGCACTGAAGGTCGAGTTATTCAGCGAGGTCCACGCAATCGTCGCCGCATTGACGTCGTTCGTGCGATAGATGCCGCCGTCCGAGCCGAAATAGACGATCGAGGGATTGGACGGAGCCACCGCAATGGCGTGGGAATCCACATGGAGGCCTTGTGCCGATGCTGAATTGGCCGTAAACGTCACGCCGCTGTCAACCGAGCGGCCGAACGCAAGCGTCGGCGAGCCGCCGAGAAAGACTTTGGCCGCATTGGTCGGGTCGACCGCCACGGCGATGTCATAAAAGCATTGCGGAGTACAGAAGTTGTTGTCGATCTGCTGGGTCCACGACGCACCGCCGTTGGTCGACTTGAGAACACGTCCACCGAGATTCCCGACCGCCGCGTAAAAAGTCGCGTCTGCATCGCCGGCAGGATGTATGGCGGCAAATTCGCCTGTTAGTTCACTGGTGGAAGTGCTGTTGAATATCTCGGTCTGGGTAAAGGTAACGGCGGTTGCGTCCGCGGTCAACGCGTTCGTCGTGCGGTAAAGCCCGCCCGTACCGCCCGTAGCAACAACGTTGGCAACGAGTATGTTCGCATTGTTCGGGTCTATGGCAATGTCGCGAACACTGGAATTTGTGTTGCCGGCTAATCCGGTGAGCTTTGCAAAGGTCGGACTGCCGCCCGCAGCGTTGGTGGAGCGGTAAATACCTCGGGAAGGAAGCACGTTGTTAGACTGTCCGCCAATGCCCCCAACACCTGAGGTGGAGGCGACGAAGATTGTATTCGGGTCTGTCGGATGAACGATGACCTCGCCGATCCCACGACCGGTAAAGACGTCTGCATTCGACCCGTCCTTGTTGAAAGGTCCGCTGAGCGTCGCGGTCGTGCTGGCATTGTCGATGCGGTAAACACCGACGCCGAAGAAGCAGTCGGCACAAAAGCCGGATTCGCCAGTACCGACATACAGGATCTCGGGATTGGACGGCGCAAGAGCCAGGGCCCCGATGGCGAGCGAAAGTGCGTTGTCCATTAGAGCGACCCAGGTCGTGCCGCCGTTGGTCGAACGATAAAGCCCGCCTTGTGCAGTGCCTACATAGACGATATCAGGATTTGTCGGGTGAACGACGATCGACAAGACTCGGCCGCTGGCAGTCGTGCTCGGCCCGGTGCCGACCTGTGCGTTCGGTATCGGAAATGGGCCTATCGGGCTCCACGCGGCAAGCAGTGCCGTCTTTTCACGGGAGGCCGGCAGATCGAACCGCGCTTCTTCCTGGCGGTCTAAAAGCTCAACTGCATTTGGCCGCGCCTGAGGATCGACATCCTGGCCCTTGTGAAGACCGCGTTTCATCCCGACGCCCTCGGCACGCATTTGCATGAACTCTTCTTTGGAAACATCGGACTTCAAATTTGACGGCATGTCTGGATCGTCGTTGTCGAAATTAAACAACTGGGCTCCCGCCTGGCGGAGCGAATCCCAACCGAGTACCAGGCCCAACATGAGACCGAAAGCAAGAAACAATACTAAGAACTTTTTCATTTTTACTCCTTGTTTGAAGTTGGACACATCCATGTGCCCCAATAGATCCCAAATACCTCTGGATCATGGGCACCTTCGCGGGCCGGCGATCTCGATACTCTTGCGGGATGATTATGTGAAAACAAATAACTTTTTAGCACAAATCGAGGGGAAAAGTAAGTCAGTCGGTGAGAGCGATCTAAGGATGTTGGTGCCGATCATCTTCTCGATCTCATCGTCGAAAATGCCGGTTCTTCAGTCGATCGTCACGACGCGTCCGCTCTTGTCCGACTCGCGCGCCGCGTCTAGGACCCGCTGCACACCGACGCCATCGTAAAATGTCGCAGCATGCTCGATACTTGTATCTCCGCGGCGAAGGGTATCGATGATCCGCGGGGCGAACTCTAAAAACGCACGTGCGAATCCTGTATCCTGCACTCCCGGAAATGGACTGCCGAGGCCGACCTCGACCGGCGTCCAATCAGCTTCGCCGGCCCGCGAAATGAAGAGCTCGCCGAGATGCTCAATACGCATCGCTCCATCGGTGCCATGAAGTTCTAGGGCGTTTCGGTAATGCGGCCCCTCGGTCATAGAGACTGAGATCGTTCCCGTTGCGTTATTTGACAGTTCGCTGTCCTCGAGTCTTATGACCAGGTTTGATTCATCATCGCTGGTAACAGGCCGTTCGACGCCGTTGGCATCGATCCTCGAGCGAATGTGTGTTTGCAATTGGCAATAAACGCTCTTGACACTCGTGCCAAGCAGCCATTGCATTGAATCGATACAGTGCGAACCGATCGCACCAAGAGCACCGCCGCCGGCGCTTGCATCCGACCACCAATTCCAGGCGGTCTTTGGGTCACCACGGTGCGGGGCATGAAAGATGGCTTTTACATGACGCACTTTGCCGATGACCCCTTCGCGAAGCATTCGATAAGCAGCAAGACGGCCCGGCTGGAATCGCAGTTCGTGGTCGATCGCCGCGAAAAGTGACTTGCCCTCGGCTGCCTTGGCCATATCCGCAGCCTCCGCGACGCTCATTGCCATCGGCTTCTCGCAGAGGACATTCTTCCCGTTCTCAATAGCAAACAGTGCGATCTCGCAGTGAAGGTCGGGCGGCGTCGTTATACAAACCAGATCAACCTCCGGGTGAAGAATGGTCTCATGCCAATCGGCGGTCAAATGGCCGATACCGAATTCGTCGGCCGTCGCCTGAGCGTTCTCGATGCTTCCGCTCGCGACCGACAACACTGAGGCACTTTCACACGCCAGGAAGGCAGGTATCTGCACCCGTCTTGCAAACCCGGTCCCAATTATGCCAATTCCGACTCTATCGCCCATATTGATGCAGAATAACAAAAAAGCGTAAGGGCCTTGCCTTACACTTCACAAAGGATCTTAATTCCGTCGAGGTTAGTCGGCACCAAGCTCAACAGCACGAGCCGCATTCTTAAGCCTTCTCGGGCCGTACTTAAGGAAAGTGTCGTAGATCTCCTTATCGGTCCCCTCAAGACTCGTGATCGCGGCTCCGACAAGGAATCGCTCAACAGAAATGTGGACACCGACCTTTTCGTAGCGGCACCCGAGTGCCCGCAGGAATACCTTTCCGTTCGGGAGGTCGATCTCAACGTTTAGAGCCCTTTCCTGGCCGACGAGGTACTTCTCCTTCAGACGTATCACGGGCACGACGAATCCAATGCCAGTCCGGCTGATGTCCTCGGTTTCGCCCAATATACAGGCCGAGCGTGCCGCCTCGCGAGCCCTCTCGGTATTCACGTCGGGATCGAACCATACCTTAACCGGCGCCTTATGGTGGCGCCGTGCGGGCACCACCTGCCCGCGAAGGGTACGGCTAAATCTGTTTATCAGCTCACGGATCATCTAATTTTCAGGGGTAAAGCTCTGGAAACATTAGATATAACCCCATTTTTGCGAAATTACAACAAAAAAATGATGTTTCACAAGTAGTTAAGGCCGCAGTGCCCGGCCGCCGTTGTCTCTGCTCGTGACAATCGAGATCCCTTTCGGATCGAGTGTCAGCAGAAACGACCGAATTCCGGACTTCTTATAGGCCGCCGGAGTGGCGGTGGCAGAGTACCGTTTTTTGTCCCCGGCGAGGTCGACAACGTAGTTGTAACCGGTAGATTCGCTCGACTTTACATCATCCGGCAACAAGCCCGCCGCAACGAGTGTCTGAATGTCGGTGTATGTGCCTCCATTCTGAAGAGAGTGGGCCAATTGCGCCTTTGAGATACGCTCGAGCATACGTTTTGCCTCTTCCTCATGCGTCTCTATTCTCAGGTTAAAGAAGTAACTCTTCCCTTCGGCCCTGATCCTTTTAGCAGACGCTTCATCGGCGGTCTGAATGATCCAGACGCTGTTCTCCCTCCGGAGTTTGATCGACTGCAGTTCATTCTTATCGCCGTCCGAATTCGGTAGATTCGCGGTAACGGTCGCTTGGTCACCGGTTATGATCTCGCCGTTTATTTCGACCTCGGCCGGAACCTGTCCCGCGATCTCTGCAAAATCGAGAGAAAATTCACTGAGCTCGGCCTCAGTGAGGCTTTCGATCGCCGGGCGGAGGTTCGTGAGAAACATCGCCTCGCGAAACCTCTTCTCACGCAGTAGTTTGTAAAAGGCTCGGACAGTATCAGCTGGGCCGTTTGGCTCAATGTCGATCGTCGCTCCCTTTGGCTGGGCAGCGGACGAATTGTTCACGACCGCTGAATTCGCCACGGAGGCATTGACTGCCGGAGTACCCGACCCGGCCGCTGAGCATGCCGTAGCGAGAGACATCGCCGCCAGCACAAGGAACCATTTCGTATTTTGCTTGTTTGAGCCGTACATCATTGAGAAGCAGATCCAGCGGAATGAAACAGCGACGATCAAGAAACTACTTCCAGTATATCGTGTCGTCCGGAGGACTGTAAATCCCTTTCTTTTCTTATTTTGCGGGAGGCTTCGAGGCATCATTTCTGATCACGATCTTGGTAGTTTGGCCAGGTTCGATCTTAAAGGTCTGGGCCTTAGTCACCGCCGTCGCCAGCCAAGCATTGAGATCAGCCCGGCGGCGTCTGGCGGAATTTGGAGGCAGCGACAAGACCGCAAACTCGAAAGGTGGAAGTTTGACCTCAAATTCTCCATCCTCGTTTGAGCGAACGGTCCGATAATAGCTGGAATTTTTGAATCTGGCTGGGTCTGTAGGTACCAGTGTGACCTGCATTCCGCGCACCGGATCCTTCTCGGCATTTACGATGGACCCTTTAAGCGTGCCCGTATCCTTTCCGAGAATGATCTGGACATTTGCGAAGTTATCGCCTTCCTTTAGCTCTACGGGCCCTTTGAGGAAATCGACCAAGCCCGACGACGCCTTCTTGAGGTACGAATCGCCGTCAGGTGACTGGAGCGTCAGGTACAGCTTCCCGCTTGTTACGCCGTCCATCCGAAACTCTTTCTTGCCGGACGGCTCTCGGTTGCCCTCATAGTTGTAGAAATACACCGATGTCGTGGAAACGGTATCGCCCTCTTCATCCGAGAGGACGATGACAACGCTGCCCGTGGGCGACTTGCCGTCATCGCTCGAGACCGTTCCGGAAACGGTTGCCCCGTAGCTTAGTTCGATCACTTGCTCTGACAAACTCTTGTCTTCCAGTGTAAATTCCTTCACCCTGCGCGCAAACTTCGGTGGAGGCGGCTTCGCCGGGCCGACGTTCGAATTACCGAATCGCACAGAGTTTGACATAGCGGTGGCTGCGTACGCCGCCGCATTTGCCGCCCTGTTCGCTGCAGACGGATCGGCTCCATATGCCTGCGCGGCCGCGTCAAACTCAGAGTTGTTCACGTCCACGACCAGCTTGTATTTCCCTTTCGGCAGGTCGATGAATTTCCACTCGCCCTTTTCGTCCGTCGTTGTACCGTTCAAGTTTCGGCCGTAAAATGCTGGCTGATCCGGAATGTCTTCACCATCCTTTTGGATCGAGATCCGGGCGTTACGGATCGGAAGTTTGTCTTTTGCAGCCACGACCTTGCCCTCTAGTGAAAACAGGTCGCGATGGGCAAGCACTATGTCAGCACTGGCCATTTCCTGGCCAAAATCGACAACGATGGTCTGTGCCTTAGCCTTTTCAGTCTCGTTCGGAAAGAAGACTGAGACCATCGAGTTCCCTCCAAAAAGAAGGGATTCCATACCGTTATCCATTCGCGACTTTCGCGATGCCGCATGGTCGATATTCTCGGTGACCTTTACGATGTATTCGCCAGCCGGAAGGCCGGCGAACCGAAACATACCCCGGTCATCGGTCTGATAGCTACCGACCCCGCCCAACATCATAGATGAGAATGCAGACATATTCGGGAGAGAAGGCAGGAACTCGTCGCCGACCTTTCGCAGCACATCTACCCGCACACCGATGGCAGCATCGCCGTCCGAATAGGTTACCCTTCCGCTGATAGCAGCACCGCGTCGGGCAGGGATCTGTGCGTCAACGTCCGTCATCCCATTCACAACGATAACTGGGAAGCCAGCCAATTGCTGTTCGATCACGTCAGGCCCGTTTCCGCGAAAATCGAGATACGCCATCGGCGTAACAACACCCGGTGCGTTGACGATAGCGTAGTACTTGCCCGCCCGCATATTCTTGATCTCGAGATTGCCGTTTCCGTCTGTAACGCCGCTGCTCTCATTGCCGCCCCGTCCATTGGCGATCAGCATTACCGACATTCGTTTTACCGGACGCCCCGTATCTTCGTAATAGACCTTGGCGCGAAGTGTCGACTTTGCCTGATCCTGGACCGGCACGGCATCCGGGTCCGTGTCGGTATCTTGGGCGACGACAATAAGGGAGCCTAGCAACGTGAGAATAAGGATGAGGTGTTTCATGGCAAAAAGTCGCTTCTGCGAAGTATAACGCAGAAGCGACCCCTTATTTGCATTATTTTCGCGGTATTTAGCTGTTGTTTTTAGCAACCAGCCATCGCTCCCTGCCTACCAAATACAGCAGAACCGACAAGATAAGGAATGGTATGGCCCCGAGCCACCATGCGTGGTCGCCGGCAAACAGCGGATTGCTGGCCGTTGCCCATTTGTTTGAAGCATCTTGAAGATCCTTCAACCAGGGAACCACCGCGAAGATGGCGATCAGAATTCCTGCGATCGCACCTCCGGCGATGTAGCCCGATGCCATCAGTACACCGTTGGACTTGTCAGTTTCGGCAACGATCTGTTCCTCGGTCAGGTTCTGCGCGGCGAGTTTCCTCTTGAGATAAACGTCGACTATCTTTCGAACGACGCCGCCCACGAAGATAGGTGCCGACGTTGCTATCGGCAAGTAAAGGCCGACGGCAAAGGCCAGTGACGGCACGCCGACGATCTCGAGCATTATCGCGATCATAGCCCCGATAAGAACGAGACCCCACGGCAGGTCCTGACCCAAAACGCCCTTGATGATATAGCTCATCAGGGTTGCCTTCGGCGCATCGTAACGCTCAAGGGCATTCCCCGCGGCATCTTGCTTGATCACGCCGTTAATTCCCGGATCAACGAGATAGACAGGTTGTCCTTGCGGGTCGACAAGGTACTTACCGATCTGACCCGCTTTCGGATCCGTATTTTGCCAAACACGATAGGTATTCGTGTCGCTGAGGTACTCTCCGGCTTTGACCTTTTCGGACCGGAGTTCGCCGTGCTCGCGGAAAAGCTGTTCCTCCTTTACCCGAAAACCGGACGAGAACGCCGTCGGCTCAACCTTCTGGTAATAGGTTCTGGAATCGTTGAGAAAGAGAAGAAGCGGGCCGAGCACCAACGCGGAGGCCAGTGCTCCGACGAGGATCGCGACCTGTTGCCGCTTCGGTGTACCGCCTACAAGAAATCCGGTCTTCAGGTCCTGCGATGTCGTGCCGCCGTTGGAGGCGGCTATGCAGACAATGCCGCCTATCGACAGAGCCGTCACAAAGTATGGGTCGGGATGAGTCCAACCGAGGAACAAGAATACTAAACAGGTAAAAAGCAGCGTCGCCACCGTCATGCCCGATATCGGGTTTGATGACGAGCCGACCTCACCAGTCAAACGCGATGATACAGTCACGAAGAGGAAACCCAGAATAATGATAAGTATCGCCCCCATCACCGAGACGATCGGGTGGGTAAAGATGCTGAGGCCAAGCTGCGGCGATAATAGGATCGCCCCGAGAAGGACGATAACTCCGACCACAACCCACTTCATGGAAAGGTCCTGATCGGTTCGCGGCAAAGCGGATCCGTCTTCATTCGTACCGCCGCCTTTTAGGTCAGCAAGGCCCGATTTCAATCCGTGCCAGATCGTCGGGAGAGACCGGCCGAGCGAAATGATACCCGCCGCGGTCACCGCCCCGGCACCAATGTAAAGGATGTATTCGCCGCGGATCTGGCCCGGCGACATCTTGTCGATCGTGTTCCCGACAGCGGGTGCTAGGGGCGAGGTCGCAAGCGAACCAAAGTACTTGATCAACGGAATAAGGATCAGGTACGAGAGCATGCCGCCGCCCAGCATGATGGCAGATATATATGGCCCGATGATGTATCCGACGCCGAGAAGCGCCGGATTATTCTCGAGGTGCACGGAGCCGCCTTTCAGCACGCTGTCCGGAAGGTCCTTTCCGGGTTCCGGATTCCATGCACTGAATACGTCCATCACGGATTTGTAGATAAATCCGAATACAAATCCGATCGAGATTATCTTGCCGCCGTGAAGTGCAGAATCGCTCGACTCCGCCGTATCACCCGCATGCGAAGCTTCCCTCGATTCCTTTGAAGCGCCTGCGATCAGCACCTGTGCGCAAGCCGTGCCCTCAGGATATTTCAGTAGGCCGTGCTGGTCTTTTATCAACGCCCGTCGTAGCGGGATCATCATCAGGATGCCGAGCAGGCCGCCGAGGACGGCGACGAGAGTAACCCGCCAGATATCGAGATCAAACCCAAGGATCAGTATCGCCGGCATCGTCACGCCGACACCGAACGCGATCGATTCTCCTGCGCTGCCGGCGGTCTGCATCACGTTCGACTCGAGGATGGTAGCATCGCGAACTCCGATCTTCGACATCAATCGGAATAATGTGATCGCGATTACCGCGACCGGTATCGACGCCGATACGGTAAGGCCGGTCTTGAGCACGAGGTAAAGCGACGACGCTCCGAAGATAATGCCGAGCAGCGTACCGACGATCAACGGGAATGCCGACAGCTCTCGTAAATTGGTCACACTCGCCGGAATGTAAGGTTTGAAATTCTCGAGAAACGGGTTCTTCATTTCGAAGTTGCTCCTTTAGATAGCGGACTTTGGTCAGGGGAAAGTACTGCAAGGAATTTACATCGCAATTGACTTTCATTCAACCGTAGAGGCGGCGTGATACCCGGCTGACACATCTGTTTGTGGTAGATTATTGTCATTCTGTTAACAAATGCTGCTAAAGATATGAAACTCACTCTTCGTATGTCCGCGACACTTCGTCTTTGCGTTTTGGCCCTTTTGTCGGTAGTTGCCGTTGCCGCCCAATCCATTCCGGCGCCGAAGGACGTTATCGGCTTTGTGCCGGGCGACGACCGGAAACTCGCGAGCTGGACGCAGATCGTCGACTATTTCCACAAGCTCGATGCTGCCTCCGATCGAATGACCTTTCAAGAGATCGGCAAAACGACAATGGGTGCCCCGTTCGTCTTTGCGACCATCTCATCGCCCGAGAACCTCAGGCAGATAAAGCGGTACGAAGAGATCAACGCCAAGCTCGCCGATCCGCGGACATTCAAGAGCAGGGACAAATATGCCGAACGCCTGATCGACGAAGGCAAAACCATCGTCATGATCACCTGCGGCGTCCACTCGACCGAGGTAGGCTCGACGCTGTCGTCGATGCTGATAGCGCATCGGCTTGCTTCGTCGAACGAACCCGACATAAAAAAGATACTCGACAATACGATCATCCTGCTTGTGCCTTCGCTCAATCCCGACGGCGTCGATATCGTCAAAAACTGGTACGACAAGACGCTCGGCACGCCGTACGAAGGCACTACGCCGCCCGAGCTTTATCACAAATACGTCGGCCACGATAACAATCGCGACTGGTACGCCTTTACGCAGGTTGAGACGCAACTCACAGTCGACAAGATCCACAATGTCTGGCATCCGCAGATCGTGCACGACATCCACCAACAGGGAGCAAACGGAGCACGGCTTTTCCTGCCGCCTTATATGCAGCCGGTCGAGCCGAACGTGCCGAAGCAGATCGTCGAGGGCTACACCGAACTCGGCAACGCTATGGCCGCCGACCTCCGTGCAAAAGGCTTTCAGGGCATCACGACCAACACGACCTACGACGCCTGGACGCCTGCACGTGCTTATTCGCATTACCACGGCGGCGTACGCATCCTGTCCGAAACCGCCTCGGCACGCATTGCCTCGCCGATCACCGTCAAATTCGAAGACCTCCGCGGAGCCTCTGGCGGGCTCGACGCCAAAAAAGAATCGCCAAACTTCGGCCCGCTATGGAAAGGCGGCGAATGGAAACTTCGCAACATCACCGACTACATGACCGGAGCTGCCTTCAGCCTGCTAAACCACGCGGCGAATAATCGGGAGAAGTGGTTGTCGCGGTTTTATGAGATCGGGAAAGATGCGGTGCGGCCGCGAAAAAAAGGCGAAATATTCGGGTATCGATTCTCCAGCAAAGGAGCTGAGCTAAATGAGATATTGAAACGTGCTGGCGTAGAAGTCGGGAGCGTGAAAAGCCCTGAGAATAAATATTCCAACGACTATTATGTAAATCTCGCCCAACCATAT
Organism: uncultured Chloracidobacterium sp.; assembly: GCA_964545145.1. Taxonomy (GTDB): domain Bacteria; phylum Acidobacteriota; class Blastocatellia; order Pyrinomonadales; family Pyrinomonadaceae; genus OLB17. The sequence goes on from CAZJFB010000055.1 coordinate 12,375, forward strand.
GGAAGTTTCGCAAAAGCTTTGCTGGAGCGGCAAACTTACCCGGATTTGAAGAATGATAGTGGCGAGCCCATTTCACCCTATGACGTTACTGCTCATACGCTACCCCTGCTTATGGACGTAGATGTGACCCCCGCTTATTCTTCTCAAAAAGTAGAGGTTGCGACAGGAATTGATCGAGATTGCCAACGAGTGATTAAGAGAGGTATCGGTCTATACCGTTCATTCAATCCTTCAATGGATGAAGGATGGACTAGATGGTATTTAGAAAAGGGGATCTTTCCCTGCTCAGAAGCTCTCTATTCACCCTCTACCAATGCACAGCTTAAAGCGGCTCGTTTTCCAAATTTGAAAACGATCATTTTTCCCGACCAGCCCGCCAATCAGATCCTGAATGGCTACGCGAAAGGCTCGATGCCGGATGAGTTTGTGGGCGGCGTTGGAAAGGAAGGCGTGGCGAATTTGAAGAAGTTTGTCGAGGACGGCGGGACGCTGGTCTTTCTGAATGAATCGTCAGATTTCGCGATCGAGCAGTTCGGCCTTCCGGTGCGAAACGTCACCCACGGCATCGCACGCAAGGATTTCTACATTCCCGGCTCGATCCTCCGCACCGAGATCGACACCACGCACCCGATCGCCAAAGGAATGCCAAAAGAGTCGATCGCGTGGTTCGAAGACTCGCCTGCTTTTGAGATCGTCAACACCGGCCTGTCCGGCAACGTCGACCCCAACATCATTCTGCCGCCAGTCCAGCAAAATGCCGGACAAAACGTGAGGATCATCGCAAAGTATCCATCGGACCCAAAGAATATCCTGCTCTCAGGCTGGGCTCTCGGAACCGAAAAGATCGCCGGCAAAGCGGCTCTGGTCGAGTTCACAATTGGCAAAGGCAAAATCGTCCTTTTCGGCTTCCGGCCGCAGTACCGAGGGCAATCACTTGCGACATATCCGCTGCTTTTCAACGCGATAAGCCAATAGGAATATTAGCCACGAATGAACACGAATGACACGAAT
>CAZJFB010000055.1:13485-21301 GCA_964545145.1 uncultured Chloracidobacterium sp.
ACCGACCGCATGGCGGGCGTACGCTCGGCGACGCTCGGCTTCTTCTTTCGTGTCGGTTCCCGCCACGAACCTATCGAGCTGCACGGCATCTCCCATTTTATCGAGCACGCTGTTTTCAAAGGCACCGGACGGCGGTCCGCTCTCGATATCGCCATCGAACAGGAACGCCTGGGCGGCAATCTCGACGCCTTTACAACGCACGAGGAAACGGGCTTTGCGATCAAGGTGATCGACGACGAATTGCCGCGCGCCTTTGACCTGATAGCTGACATGCTCACCGATCCGCGGTTTGAGCGATCCGACCTAGAAAGCGAGCAGCGTGTCATCATCGAGGAAATGAAAATGATCGAGGACTCGCCTGAGGAATATCTCGGAGAGGCATTCAGCGAGGCTTACTTTCCCGGCCATCCGCTGGGCCGCTCGATCGCCGGCACGCCCGAGACCGTCAGGAGTTTCGATACCGAGAGGACCCGCGGCTATCACCAAACCGCGTTTACCGCCGCTAACCTGGTCATCGCGGCGGCCGGTAACGTCGAGCATGAGCGACTCGTCGCAATGGCTGAAAGCGCGGGTTTCAACCCGACGCCCGAGCAGTCGCGGCCGGCCATATCGACGCCTCTTCCCGCAGCTCCCTTTGTCGTCAAGAATAGGCCCGACCTCGAACAGGCACATCTGATCATTGCGACGCCGATGGTCGGGGCGGCTGACGACATGCGTTATGCCGCCGATCTGCTGTCGAATATCATCGGCGGCGGAACGGCAAGCCGCTTGTGGCAAAAGGTCCGCGAAGACCGCGGTCTCGCGTACAGCGTCGGTGCGTCGGCATCGATGTATCAGGACTGCGGCGTCTTCTCGGTATTTGCCGCGACCTCACCCGAGCAGGTCAACGAGGTGGTCGATCTCTCGATCGCCGAGATGAGAGACGTCGCCCTCAACGGCGTATCTCCGGACGAACTCGCTCTCGCCAAACAGCAGACGCGTGCATCGATCCTGCTCGGTTTGGAGGATTCCGCGGGCCGTGCCGCAAGCGCTGCCCAGTGCGAAATGATCCACGGCAGGCAGATATCCGTTGCCGAGACGCTCGCCAATCTCGATCGAGTCTCGCTCGAAGACATTCACTCGGTCGCTGCCGAGTACTTCACTACCGAGTCGCTCTCGTTCGCGGCGATCGGCGATCTCGCGGACGTCGGGATCGTCCGCGGATCGCTTTCGATCTGACCGCGCCTCACAAAGGAACATTAAATTGTCAAAGAGCGTATTATCTACTCAGAGATCTCTAAGATCCTAAGGAGGCGAAATGAATCTCAAACGCCTTTTTCTCTATCTGCTTATCGCATCGGTTGCCGTCAGTGCACTGATCGGCATCGGGGTCATCATCTTTGGCAATTTCGGCGAGCTCGAGACCAAGATACTTCTGACGACGCTTACCATTACCGTTACCAGCATTCTCGGCCTCGCGTGCGGAGCCTACTACGAAACGGGCCGCGGCAAGGCTCTGCCGCTCGCAGGCATCGTCTTTGCCGTAATATCCGCGGCACTCTGGATGGTCATGATCTGGGGCGGTTCCCATGACAGCGACCTCTTTCCAAAGTCGGTCATGACCGCAACGCTGCTCGCAGCTTCGTGCTCGCACCTCTCGCTGCTCTCGATCGCGAGGCTGGAAAGTAAATTCCAATGGTCCTATTGGGCGGCTCATTGGTGCGTTTGGTCGCTGACCGCGTTGATACTATGGATCATCTGGGCGGAGATCGATCCGTCAGACTCATGGATAGCGCGGACAATGGGAGTTCTTTCCATAATCATTGGGGCGTTGACCGTGGTCACGCCCGTCTTTCATTACCTGAGCAGTCAGGCGACGCCGATCGAATCCATCGATGCCGAGATCGCCGAACTAAAGGAGCGGATCGCCGCCCTCGAAGCAAGGAAGGCCGAGATGACCTAAGCGGCATATTCGATCGGATCGACGATACCTGCCTGCACAAAACCTCGCAGCCGCAGAGCGCATGAGTCGCATCTGCCGCACGCGAGATCGTTTGAGCTGTAGCATGACCACGTCAGCTGCAGCGGGGCATCCAGCTCGACGCCTTTCCTTACAATATCGGCCTTTGACAGCTCGATTATCGGCGTGCGGATCTCAATCCGCGTTTCGGGTTTTGTGCCCGTGTTGATCGTCTGCTGAAACGCCTCGTAAAACTCAGGCCGGCAGTCGGGATATCCGCTCGAATCTTCGGCAACGGCACCGATGTATATCGCCGAGGCTCCGATCACTTCTGCCCAACTGACGGCGATCGAGAGCATATTCGCATTTCGAAACGGCACGTAGCTGGTCGGTATCTCTCTTGACCCCAGATCGGCATCGGTCACCGGCATTGCCGCGTCGGTCAGCGACGAGCCGCCGATCTTTGCGAGATACTCGATCGAGACGTCGAGCCGTTTTTCAACGCTGTAGTGATCGGCAATATCGTTGAATGCCTGCCGCTCTCTCGCCTCAGTTCGCTGCCCGTACGATACGTGAAGGAAGGCAAGCTCATCCGACTCACGCCCAGCGATCGCCGCGGTCACGCACGAGTCCATACCACCGGAGACAAGAACTATTGAGTTCATAATTTCATTCGGTCTTCTTTGCGTTCTTTGCGGCTTTGCGGGAACCGGATCTTTCCTGTTCGGACACAAAAAAGCCTCATCACAAATTGTTGGCCACGCGCGTAATACCGTCTTTTATGAGTGGCACATTAAAGTTGATCAGAAGGCCTAGCCTTAAGTCCATTAGCCGGAGGTAGGTTCTAAGTTGTTTCGGGTGAACCGGGGTGATTGCCTCAACGGACTTGATCTCAACCACAACCTTGCCACCGACGATCATGTCTGCACGAAAACCTATATCCAATTTGATCTCCTCCCAAACAACCGGCATAGGCTGCTGAGTCACAACACTTAGCCCTCTTTTCTCAAGTTCGTGAGTAAGTACAGCTTCATAAACTGATTCGAGAAGGCCGGGGCCAAGTTTCGTGTGGATCTGATAGGCACAATCTACAATCATTCCTGATATTTCGTTTTCATGCATAAACCACATTTTCCCGCAGAGCCGCAGAGAACGCAGAGATCGGATCTGCTGTTTTTTTGCTTCTTCTCTTGCCGCTCCGCGCCTCTGCGGGAAACCTCCTCCGCCCTAAACCCCACGAGCGTCGGCTCCCCAGATGTATTTGTGAAGCTGCATATTCAGCCTTACAGCGAGCCCGCTCCGCGATACTGCCTCGGCAATCTCTGTCAGTTCTTCAATGCCATGTACCGGCGAGATCAGCACTTCCTTAGCGCGATCCGCCAGGCCGTACCTGGCGATGATATTCATCGCGAATTCCCAATCCTGCATATCCGCGACCACAAATTTGACCTCGTCCTTTTCACGTCTGAGCCGCTCGAGGTTTTGCCAATGATTCCTTTCCGCCTCACCCGATGCCGGGCATTTTACATCGAGAATTATCGACGCTCGCGGATCGACATTCTCCGTCGAGACAAAGCCGCCGGTCTCGATCAGCACCTCAAACCCAAGGTCGCAAAGCTCGGTTATGAAAGGAAAAGCGTTCTTCTGGGCGAGCGGTTCGCCGCCGGTCACTTCGACGAGATCGCAGCCAAACTCATCCAACCTCGCAAATATGTCGTCAAACGACATTCTCTCGCCGCCGGTAAAGGTGTACTCGCTGTCGCACCAGACGCACCGCATCGGGCAGCCCGTCAGCCGTACAAAGGCGCACGGCCGCCCGGCGTGCGACGACTCGCCCTGGATCGAGAGGAATATCTCAGTTATGCGAAGCGTGCGGTCAGATGTCGGCATCAGGATCGAACTTGAATGACCGCGAAATGCGCGTCACGACCGCGTCCATCTTGGCCTTTTGCGAACGCGGATACTCTATTGTGAATGTGTAGAACACCTCCGGAGCCGTCGTGCCCCGGTTAAGCGTCTTCTGATAAAAGATCCGCCCGTTGACCGTGCATGAGATAACGAAATACCTCTCGTAAAACACCTTGTACACCGAGGCGTTGCCGCATACCTTTACCGATTCGTCATACTCCTCTGCCAGGTTGCGCTCCAGAGCGTTATGCTGGCCCCATGCCCGCATCTCGATCGTTCCGTCCTTTGACTTGAAGGTGCGTCCGTCGTTATTTGCCGGCGGAGGCTGCATCTTCAGCAGGTCGCTCGGATACTCGATCGAGAATGCGAAGCGGTCGTTCGTGTAGGTCCGGTATTTGGCCTGAGCGTTGGCCGAAAGTACGGCGCTGAGAATTAAAGTTGTTGTTAGAAGCAGACTTTTCATATCAAACCAGCCCCCACCAACCATAGTGGTTCATGATCTCCCCAAATCCAAATGAGGCGAGGTTCGCGATGACGATCGCGACAAAGCTCCTCACCCAGTCGTTGCCCGCAAGCAGGCCCTTGCCTCGAAATGCGAGCCAAAATATTGTGCATTCGCCGACCGGTGCGAATGTCTCTGCGACCGCCAGATAGAGTGCCCGCGACTCGCCAAAGAATATCGCCGGCAGCACCAGGACCACGATCGGATACGTGCACGCGGTCAGCCAGACGCCACAAAGCAGCCGCTGCCTCAACGTCAGCTTTCGCGAAAGTCCGATCAGCAGTATCGGCGTCTCGATCAGTATCGTGACCAGATATCCGAATGGCAGAAAATACCACAGCTCAGAGAGCGGCAGGTTCTGCGTCTGGACAAGATCGACATCGTCGAACAAAAACATATCAGCCACGAATTGCACGAATAACACGGATCAAGTCATTTGTGAGATTCGTGTTATTCGTGGCTAACTTCTTCATAACATCTTGATCAAAAACGGAAACTCGGCCAAAACGTGGGCGATCGCAAAGGCAAAGTAAACGTCTCGCGTCGTCGTGTAATCGACCGAAAAACCGAGCCACAACGCCCCGACCAGCAAACCGCTGACCGCTATCGCCCCGACAACAAGCCTCGGGAAACCGCCCTTTTTTGCGAATAAGGGTATGTCGCCCAACCGCCACGGCACGGCCCTGCGATCGACAAGCGGAATGAGCAATATCCAAACAAAATAATGGATCGACTCGAGAAAGACGTGCGTCGCGACGAGCAGATGACTCGAAACTCCTGTCAGGATACCGCCGCCCGCATGCTGAGTGATCCGCCAAAAGAGATTGGTCTCCTCGGCCAAATTCGGCTGTCCCGATAGCGACAGCCAAAGCACGGCCAGGAAAACCGGGATCGAGGCGAGGCAATAGTGATACGCCGTAAGCCATTCGGGGCGAGTTCGGCGGATCTGCCTCTCGAGGAACCACATCGCAACGAATGGATGGACATACACGAGAGCGAGGCTCCAGTATTGCGGCACGACCCACGCCAGCGCAGCGAGCAGGAACGCTGCCGGGAACGCCCACGCCCAATCGCTCCGCGGACGCTGCTTGCCCCTGAGATAGACCAGCAGGCCGAGCCAAAGTACGAATGCCGTATTCCAGCCGGCGGCGAATATCGCCCAGCTATATTCGCTCCACAGCCAATTGCCGCTCGCGAAATACAACGTCAGGTAGATCGACGCCAGTACCAGCACGCCGCCGATACCGACCGTGTAATAGAGCCGCGACCTGCCCCATCGCAGCGGAATTCGTGCCGCGAAATAGCGGAATTCCATGAAGTTATGGACTCCCGCAAACAGAAAGATCGTCGCGATCGACAGCTCCAGCGGAAAAGCTCCGATAATTGCCGCACCCGCGGCGCACGCCGCCACAAACACCGCGAAAAATACGGTGCCGCTGCTTAGCGCTGGCCTTTCGAGGCGGAGCTCCTGCATCTGGTCTATTCTTCGCCGGCCGGCGTCGGCGACACGTCCGGCACGATCAGCTCGACATAATTACCGTTCTCTTTTGTCGCCAGCCTGATGGCGCCGCTTGCCTGCTTGTATGGAAAAAATACCTTTTGATCGAAGAGCTTGCTCGTGATCTCGCGTGCCTCGGGCGGCGGGCCGACATTCGCATATACAAATGTCACTGCCGATCCGATGCCTGCGGCGGCAGCGATCAGGACGAGCGTCTTTGACCGGCTGGCCGACTTGCCCGACCTGACAAACCAAATGCCGCCAAAGACGAATGCGAGGCTGAGGAATGCGCCGCTCACGATCGTTTGTGCCCTCGTGATCGGTCCTTCGGTAACGCCAGCGGCCGTGTCCGTCTCACGGTCGAGTTCCTCGAGTTCGGCACGGAGCTGCTTAAGCTGGGATTTTGGTATCTCGAGCCTCGCGACCTTTTCGTTGCGGTCGAGTTTGATCACAAGCGTCGAGGCGATGCCCGGATCGGGCTTCTTTACGCGGTTTGGCGATTTACCGGGTGCCGGGGCGAGATCGGCAAAGGCGGCCGCGGGCACCGCGATCATTATTGCCGTGAGCAGGATCAGTCGTTTCATTGGGTCTCTCCTAAGGTCAAATTTTCGCTGAATTATATCAGCATTTTGCTTTTCAAAGTTTTACGCTAAACTTTTTGCATTATGCGTTCTCAATTAAAGAAATTCATCGACCAGATGGACGATAATTCCGTCGCTATCATTCCCGCAGCTCACGAGATGACCCGCAGCTACGATACGGAATTCAAATTCCGCCAGGACTCAGACTTCTGGTACCTGACGGGTTACCCCGAGCCGGACGCGATCGCTGTCATCACCCCGGGAAGCAAAAACCCCTTCACGCTCTACGTACGGCCGCGCGACCCGCTCATGGAGACGTGGTTCGGCCGCCGTCAGGGCACCGAGGGCGCGGTCAAGAATTTCGGCGCCGACCGCGCGTTCCCGATCGACCGGTTTGCCGCCGACCTCGGCAAGATCCTCGACGGGCACGACAAGCTCTATTACCGATTCGCCGTCGACAGTGCTCTCGACCAGCAGATCCTCGGCTACCTTACCGAGCAGCGGGTCAGGCGTCTCAAGACCGCTTATCCGCCGCACACGATCATCGACCCGACGCCGATCATCGGCGACATGAGGCTTCACAAGAGCGACAAGGAGATCGCGCTCATGCAGCGTGCTGCCGATATTGCCGCCGAAGCTCACATCCTGGCGATGAAGAAAGTTAAGCCCGGAATGAATGAGTCGCAGGTCGAGGCCCTCATGGAAGCGTATATGAAGGACCGGGGAGCCAGCGGCGTCGCCTACAACTCGATCATCGGCGGCGGTGCTAACGCTACGATCCTGCATTACGTCGAGAACAACATGCCGCTCAAGGACGGCGACCTGATCCTGATCGACGCCGGTGCGGAATACGAGCTTTACGCTTCGGATATCACCCGCACGTTTCCGGTCAACGGCAAATTTACACCCGCTCAGCGTGAGGTCTATGACGTCGTGCTTGACGTCCAGCTTCAGTGCATCGAGTTCACAAAAACGGGCAATACCGTTAAGGCCCGCCAGGAATTTTCTATAGAGCTTTTGACCGAGGGCATGAAGAAGCTCGGCCTGCTTAAGGGCAAGACCAAGGACCTCATCAAAAAGAAAGCCTACATGAAATACTATATGCACGGTGTCGGTCATTATCTTGGCATCGATGTTCATGACGCTGGGCGGTATTTCTGCGACCAGCAGGCTAAGAATTCACGGCCCTTTGCTCCGGGTATGGTGCTCACGGTCGAGCCGGGCCTCTATATTCCGCCTGACGATAAGTCGGCACCGGCCAAGTACCGTGGCATCGGCGTCCGTATCGAGGACGACGTGCTCGTCACCAAGGACGGCAATCTCAACCTGACGGCCAAGGTGACCAAGGACCCCGACGAGATCGAGGCGATCATGGCAGGCGGTGCGAA
>CAZJFB010000055.1:21401-24269 GCA_964545145.1 uncultured Chloracidobacterium sp.
CGATGACCTTCGACGAGATCACCAAAAATCTGCCGGCACTCTTTGCCGCGTTATTCACGGCGATCCTATTCGTCCAGTCGGGCATGGATAAGGTGCTCGACTGGAAGGGCAACCTCGAATGGCTGAAAGGCCATTTCTCCAAGACGCCGCTCGCGGGAATGGTGCCCATGATGCTCGCGGCGATCACGCTGATGGAATTGACGACCGGCCTTGTTGCCGCGGCCGGTATCGTCTCATTCTTTCTCACCGCCTCGCTAAAGGTGATCTTTTACTCGGGCGTGCTCGGTGCCGCGTCGATCACCTCGCTGTTCTTTGGCCAGAGGATCGCAAAAGACTATGCCGGGGCCGCGGTCCTCGTCCCCTACTTTCTTCTCACGCTCGCCGTGATGTATCTCGCCGGCGGCAAATAATTACCGCGTTACCGCGATCAGCCCTTTGTCACCGAGATCTTTGCGACCTTTGGGCGCTCCATCATCTCGAGGCGTTCCGAGTGCTTTGGGCTCAGGCTGACGAGCTTGATCTCGTAGCCCGCGATCTTGACCGAGTGCGGTTCAAGGTTGGTATTCAGCTCGATGAATTTCGGCGCAGCCTTGCCCTTTGAGACCGCGAGCTTGATCTTTGCATTCCCTGCCCAAACGCACGTGACGTCCGGCGGGCAGCGGCTGTCCTCCACGATCTCGACAAATTTGATCGTCAGGCGGCCGCGGTCGGCTGCCTTTTGATGGCCTTCGGTTATGTCAACGGTCTCGCCGGCGCGTGCAAATATGGTCATAGCTGCTCCGAGCACCAAAGTAATTGTCAGGAACGATCTCAACATAGCTTTTCTCCGGACGCTTTCTATCGTCCACACTTAAGAACGTTCGCCGGCCGTCCGGGTTGCAGGCGAAATCGCCCGCGCGCTCTACGCCGAGGCGCTCGCCCCGGCACGGATCTTTTCCTCGATGGCACGGGCAAATTCGTTGGTCTTTGCCGTTCCGCCGAGGTCACGCGTGATCCATTTCCCGTCGGCAAAGACGCCAAGTATCGCCGCACGGACCTTTGCCGCAGCCTCTCTTTCGCCGATGTGGCTGAGCATCTCGACCGCCGAGAGCATCAGCGCCGTCGGATTAGCGATTCCCTGCCCCGCAATGTCCGGCGCCGATCCGTGGACCGCCTCGAATACGGCACCGAGTTCGCCGATATTCGCCCCCGGAGCGAGTCCGAGGCCGCCGATCAGTCCCGCGCAGAGGTCCGACACGATGTCGCCGTAGAGATTTTCCATCACGAGCACGTCAAACTGCTCGGGCCGCATCACTAGCTGCATACAGCAATTGTCGATGATCTTGTCGTCGGCCTGCGTTTCGGGAAATTCCTTAGCGACGTTGTAAAAGCACTCGAGGAAAAGCCCGTCGGAGACCTTCATAATGTTCGCCTTGTGGACCGCGGTCACCTTCTTGCGGCCGTTGTCGCGGGCAAATTCGAATGCGTACCGGGCGATGCGCGTCGACGCCTTTTCGGTGATGACCTTGAGGCTCTCGACCACGCCGGGCACGACCACGTGCTCGAGACCCGAATAAAGCCCCTCGGTATTCTCGCGGACGATAACGAGGTCGAGGTCGGGATTTCGGCACTCGATGCCGGGAAGCGCCTTGACCGGACGCACGTTCGCGTAGAGGTCGAGAGCCCGCCTCAGGCCGACGTTGACCGACGTGAAGCCCTTGCCCACCGGCGTCATCTGCGGCGCCTTGAGGGCGACCTTGTTTCGCTTGATCGACTCGATCGTCTCGTCAGGGAGCGTCGTGCCGAACTGCTCCAATGCCTGTACGCCGAGGATCTGGTTTTCCCATTCGATATCGACGCCCGTCGCCTCGATGACCCGTACCGTAGCCGCAATGATCTCGGGACCAATGCCGTCGCCCGGAATTAATGTGATCTTATGTTTTGCCATATCTAATTACTTGTAATGATCCTATTTGTTTTATTGAATTGCCTCTAGCTTCTTTGAATTGCCACTAGCTTCAGCTAGTGGAGACAAGGTCGCAAAATAATTTCCGGGCTTCAGCCCGATCCTCTCTTGAATCCGCCCCGCGCCAAGAAATCGTCAAACTCGTCCTCAAAAGAACGAATGCGGTGATGCTCTTCCTGCGAATCGATATATTCTCTTACCTTTGGCAGAAGTGATTCGCTAACGGAAACAGCAAAATATTCATCCTGCCAATGAAATTTGCCATGGCACAACCGATTTTTGTTGATCCAGTGCGAAGATTCACCCTTGAGCAGCCGCATAATCTCGTCTAACTTCTGCCCCGAGCCCAAAGACACGAGACAATGGACATGCTGAACCCAGCCATTCAACGCTCCGATGAAAATACTCTTTGCACGGGCATTCGCTCGAATATGCTCAAAGACCTTGTGTCTGATCGATTGTGTGAGCAGAGGTTCGCGATCTTTTGTCGTCCAGACGAAATGTATCCAAACACTAATATGCGACATGGCAATATATTATTTAGAATCGCCGGCAGCTTGGGCAAACGGAGTAATATCTCATTGATCTCCTACCTTCATCTGAATGTTGGGCTAAAGCCCGAATCCATTCCTCATCTCATTACCACTAGCTGAAGCTAGTGGCAATTCATAAGCGTACCAGGGAGATGCATTCATTTTGTTTTCACTAAACCATCAGCCCTTTAACGAATATTGCATTATACTCTCGCGACTACAAAAGCCCCCGCCGAAGAGCATATTCGCCCCAATCCCGACCATTTTCCTGTCGACCTTCGCTCTTTTTCTTATAACTTTTTCGCTTTTACTTCTGCTCCTCATGTTCATGTTCGATCGTTTTATCGAGTAAGAGTGTGGTTTTTACGCCTGTTTTGGCGATCTTCATGG
>CAZJFB010000056.1:0-1417 GCA_964545145.1 uncultured Chloracidobacterium sp.
GCATCTTCGCCGCCGGCATTTCCTATAAGGGCGGCATTACCAGTTCCGCTGTTGGGATAACCGGTGTAGGTCAGTCCAGTCGTAGTGGCCAGAGCATTAGTGCCGATACCGCTATGAGCGGACCAGCCATTCGACGCAAGTGGGCCAGAGAACGCAAAATCCTCAACAAGCAAGGAAGTTGCGGGAGCATCAGTAACCAATACATCCGAGCCCTTTGACTCAAAGATCGGCGTCTCTTTGACCTCTTCCTGGCCGGACACGATGCTTCCAAAACTAATCGCAGCGATGGCCGCTGACAACACAAAAGCGCCTATGGCAAAACGTCGCTTCATTACTTCAATTCTCCTCATTCAACGTATAAAAGTTGTCCAGAAATAATCGTGCCGGGACATCATGACGATCGAATTATTTCAAAAGTCGGTGGGCGAACCCGTATTCTGACGAAGTTAACTCTTGAAAATATACCACATTAACAAGCATATGCGATAGCAAAAAGGGCCGATTCCCGCCGCGCACACTAAATTTTTTGTTACAATGAAAGCCCTGAAATGATGAGGCGCCAGATGTACTTAAGGTTGCTGTTCCTTCCGATCCTTTGTCTCGGTTTGGCCGTAATTCCGGCTATTTCGCAGGATAAGAAGCCCGGGGACAAGGATGAGGTCATTCGTGTCGAGACCCAACTCGTTGACGTTCCCGTCGCGGTGACCGATGCTAAGGGAATGCCTCTCCGAGGCCTTAAGCAATCAAATTTTGTCGTTTATGAGGACGGAAAGCCGCAGGAGATCGCTGATTTTGCGGCTGTGTCGGCACCGTTTGAGGTCGCTTTGGTCTTAGACACGTCGGGTTCGACACGTAACGACCTGCAGTTGATACAACGAGCGGCGGCGGACTTTATCGCGAGTCTTCGACCGGGCGATCGGGTCGCGATAATCTCGTACACGACAGAGCGCAAGGATAATACTGCTTTTGCCGCTAGTGAGATCATAGTGAGACTAACTGAAGATCGCGCTGCCCTGAGATCCGCCATCGAACGCGTCAAAACAAGCAACGGCACTCCATACTACGACTCGCTGCTGCAGGTCGCGGAAAAGGTCTTTGCGCAGCGTCCGGCTGACGAATTTCGAGGCCGCCGGGCGTTGGTAGCCCTGACGGACGGCGTCGATTCGACAAGCACATTTGATTACGACATGGCCAAGGAGCAGCTGGGCCAGGTCGGAGTGCTTTCGTTTTTCATCAAGGTCGATACTCGCGAGTTCTTTGAGTCGAACCTCTTGGGTGACTGCGAGTCGGCGACGCGATTTTCGTCCGCGCAGATGCGGCGCTATTACCGCAGTATCGCGGCGAAACCGAACCTGGAGAAAGCGGTGAACTTCTGCGAACTCGGTGAGTTTGAACGTTTGGCGATGAGCAAACGACT
>CAZJFB010000056.1:1427-4688 GCA_964545145.1 uncultured Chloracidobacterium sp.
ACACGATCATCTCACGAAGATCGAAGGACTTACCGCCCGCGCAGTTGCGGCGCTATTACCGCTTACTCGCGGCTAACCCGACCTTGGCTAACGCCGTCAACTTAGGCTACCTCGGTGTTTTTGAACGTTTGGCTATGAGCAAACGACTCTACGAGATCGCCGACAGGGAAATGGAAGAATTGGCGAAGGTCTCTGGCGGCCGTGTCTTTCCGGTCGGAGACCTATCCGAGGCAAGAAGTGCTTTCAGGCGTGTGGCGGACGAGATCGGTACCAAATACTCGATAGGATATTACCCTTCAAACGAAAAGCGGGACGGCAGCTATCGCAAGATCAGGGTCGAGGTCAAGGGACTGCCCACAGGTACGCAGGTTCGTGCGCGTGAAGGTTATACCGCGCCGACGAATTAGGCACTCTTCGGCCACGAATGGCACGGATCGCATGATTACAGGAGTTCCTGCATTCGTAAGAACCGTGTAATTCGTGGCAAAATTGTATATATGGACTCGAGTTTTAGTCGTGTTTGTCTCATCGTTTTGGATTCCGCCGGTATCGGCGAGATGCCCGATGCGGCCGCGTGGGGCGACGCGGGGGCCGACACGCTTGGCCACATTTTGGCGTCGCGAAAGGTCGATCTGCCCAATCTGCAAAGTCTCGGCCTCGGTAACATCAAACCGCTGGCCGGTGTTCCCGCGGCCGATCCTCCAATCGGTTCGTACGGCAAATGTACGCTCAAATCGGACGGCAAGGATACGACGACCGGGCATTGGGAAATGGCGGGGATAATCCTGAAGCAGGGCTTTCCGAAGTTCCCCGACGGTTTTCCGCCGCGGATAGTCGATGAATTCGTCGCAAAGGCCCGCGTGCCCGGTATTCTCGGCAATGTGCCCGCAAGCGGTACCGAGATCATCAAAGAACTTGGGGAAGAGCACGTTCGTACCGGAAAGCCGATCGTATACACGTCAGCCGACAGCGTATTTCAGATCGCCGCGCACGAAGAGGTCGTGCCCATCGATCGACTTTACGAAATGTGCGAGATCGCGCGGAATATCCTTCACGGCGACGACGAAGTGGCACGCGTGATAGCGCGCCCTTTTTTAGGTGAGACCGCAGACACTTTCAAACGCACGGAGAATCGCCATGATTACGCCGTTCCGCCACCGCAGGGCAACCTGCTGCCAAAGCTCAAGGACGCAGGCCTGGACGTTATCTGCATAGGCAAGATCGCTTCGATCTACGACAATATCGGCGTGACAGAAGACCTCACCGCCAAGAATAACGAGCAGATCATTGATGTGACGATCGAGGCGCTGAAAGGCGATTCACGCGGTCTGATCTTCAGCAACCTGGTCGATTTCGACATGCTTTACGGACATCGCCGCGATACGGAGGGCTATGCACGGGCACTGGAGCATTTCGACTCGCGTCTGCCCGAGATAATGGCTGCGATGAGCGACAAAGATCTCCTTATCCTCACTGCCGATCACGGCAACGACCCGACTTATCGCGGCTCTGACCACACCCGCGAATACGTGCCGCTGCTGGTTTTCGGCAAGTCCGCAAAGGCAGGCGTCAACCTCGGCACACGCCAATCGCTGTCGGACCTCGGGCAGACGATCGCCGAGAACTTCGGCGTCGAGATCGCTGATGGTATAAGTTTTCTTTCTGAGATCGCGGCAGTCTGATCAGCGTCACGCGGACCCGTCAAAATGAGTAAGGCGATGCGGTTATTTCGCTCAGTGCCTTAACGAGCTTCATTACATCCTCGGGTGCTGTATAGATCGACGGCGTAACGCGGATGCAGTCCCCGGCGTCCGGTCCGGTCCGTCGGACCGTTAGGATGCCGTATTTGTCGGTGAGGTGTTTGGCTAAGGCATCGTTCGATTTTGTCGTCGTGACGCCGTCAAGCCTGAATGAGGTCAGTGCTCCAACCATCTTTGGGTCGTCCGGTGTCAAAACAGTCACCCCTTTCATTTTTCGAGCTGGGCCGGCCCATATGTCACGGAGGTGTCTGAGGCGGGCTTCCTTGGCAGCGGTGCCAATTCTGCTGTGAAAACCGATCGCTGCCGGGATCGTCATATGTGCTGCGAAATTCACGGTTCCCGTGTCCATACGGTCACTTATTGACGTTGAGCCAGGAGCTTTGTGCATGAACGTGTCGATGTCCCCGATGCTCGCTTTGCGGATATACATCACGCCGCAGCCTATCGGGGCTCCGATCCATTTGTGCAGGTTGAAGCCGATAAAGTCGCAGCCGAGGTCCCTGACCTTGAGGTCGATCTGTCCGATCGAGTGTGCGGCATCGAGGATGACGGCGGCGCCGCGTTCTTTTGCCATTTTCGCGATCTTAGCGACCGGAATGATCAAACCTGTCAGGTTATTTAAGTGGGTTAACAAAAGGAGTTTCGTGCCAGGATTGTCGTCAAGGGACCTTCTATAAAATGCCAGAATGTCGGCTTCGGTCAGCGGCTGCTCTTTCGTCGGTTCGGGAAAGGTGGCCTTTACGGGGTTGGCTCCCCGTCTTTCTTTAAGCCAGCGCATCGCGGTCTTCATTTCGCCGTAGTCGAGGTCGGCGTAAAGCACCGTATCGCCGGGTTTGAGTTTGTTATAGCCGCCGATCAGTGACTGAAGCGTTTCCGTGGCCCCGCGGGTCAGGACGATCTCATCCGAGCCTACACCCAGGAAATCGGCAACCGATTGACGAACGCCGCGGAGTGTCTCTACCCATTTGAGCCGCGCGAAATGGGAGTTTTCCGCATTAACGAACTCTGTGAACCGTTTGTACTCAGCCAATACCGGAGCCGCCATGATACCCCAATAGGCGTTCTCAAGGTTTGTGACCTTTCGCGCCACGGCGTAGTTCTTAGCGATCTGACGCCAGCCCGCATCGTCGTCCGGACGTAATGGCCCGTCCGGAAACAGACCACCGATCGCTTCGGAGAAATCGGTTGAGTACTCCTGCCAGTCCATGGCGTGCGCGGGGAGAGCTCCGCCGAGTGCCAACATTCCGGCCGCAGCAATGCCGTTGCCGAGAAACTGCCTTCGAGAAAATCGATATGTGTCCATCCTTGGTCTCCGTTTGAGTAGCCTGCTTCGGTTATACACCAATTGAGCTAACGGGCGTCAACTTTTGATCGCAATGTTGCCGATCAAAAAGGCCAGGCGGAATACTCTATCCCAGCCTGGCCCTCTCGCACGTAAGTCGTGAGTTCGTCACTCAGTGAATTCAAGAACCAGATCTTCTTCGCAAAAGTCGAATTTTTG
>CAZJFB010000056.1:4788-12890 GCA_964545145.1 uncultured Chloracidobacterium sp.
AAATGCCAGACTGAGAAGGCCCATCCGGACGAATTTACCGCTTGATTTCATCAATTTTCTCTCCGTAATTAAGTTATGAACAACTGTGGGGGTTCTCGAAAGAATATAGGCTTTGCACGGGTTTGGCAACATAAAAATAAAGACATCGATCGAATTTTTGTTGAATTGGCGTGAGCCGAGGTTTTCAGGTATCTTAGGCTTTCAGTCTAGTCAGAAAAACCGAGTGAAGTTGAGGATGATCTGTGATGCGTAAGTCGATCGCGCTGTTCACCGCTATAGTCTCCATGTTGGTCGCTCAGATCCCGGGATCGGCCCAGTCGGGCGACCAATTGTCCGCTTACAATGACCCGCCGTCACGGTTGGCGGGGGTAATTGAGAAGTTTGATTCGGATATCGGTATTTTGAACAGGTTCTATTCGGCACCGACGTCAGCGAACCGTTCAGCGAAGTTCAAGGATATCTACAACGAACGTTTGGCGCTGCTCGCCGGGCTTAATTTTGACCAGCTCAATCATGATGAACAGGTCGATTATGTGCTTTTCCGAAACCATCTCGAACACGAACTCAAAGAACTTGCCCGCAACGACGCCCAGCTTGCCGAGATGGCTTCGCTGATACCGTTTGCCAAGACGATCTCTGATCTCGAGGACACACGCCGCACTTTGAAAGACATTGATCCGGCAAAGACGGCTGCATTACTTAGTGACCTTGCCAAGCAGATCGCAGCTGCTCAGAAGTCTTTCGACACGCCGAACGCGGCGAAGCCAAAACGCACCGTCGCCAACCGTGCCGTGCGGACCGTTGATGGGTTGAGGCGCACGCTGCGGAGCTGGTACACGTTTTACAACGGTTATGATCCGGTCTTTACGTGGTGGTGCGAGTCGCCGTACAAAGCGACTGACGACGCGCTCGACAAATATTCAAAGTACATTACCGAAAAGCTCGTCGGCATTAAGCCCGACGACAAGACCACAATAATCGGCGACCCGATCGGCCGCGACGCTCTGATCGAGGAACTCCAGTTCGAGATGATCCCGTACACGCCGGAGCAGCTAATAGAGGTTGCGAACAAGGAATTCGCGTGGTGCGAAGCCGAGATGAAGAAGGCCTCCAAGGAACTCGGCTATGGCGACGATTGGAAAAAGGCCCTCGAAGCGGTGAAACAAAAATACGTTGAGCCAGGTAAACAGCCGGCCTTGATCCGCGATCTTGCGTATCAGGCGATCGAGTTCGTCGAGAAGAATGATCTCGTCACGGTGCCGAAACTTGCCCGCGACGGTTGGCGAATGGAAATGATGACGCCGGAGCGACAGTTGACGTCACCGTTCTTCCTGGGCGGCGAGACGATATTAGTTTCGTATCCGACCAACGGGATGACGCACGAACAGAAGATGATGTCGATGCGCGGCAATAATCCGCACTTTTCGCATGCGACGGTACATCACGAACTCATACCGGGCCATCACCTACAGGGCTTTATGAACCAGCGGTACCGCAACTATCGCGGCGATTTCCGAACGCCCTTTTGGACCGAGGGCTGGGCTTTGTATTGGGAATTCTTGCTGTGGGACATGGGTTTTAACAAGACGCCTGAGGACAAGATCGGAGCGTTATTCTGGCGGATGCACCGATGTGCGAGGATCATATTCAGCCTGAGCTTTCATCTTGAGAAAATGACGCCGCAGGAATGCGTAGATTTTCTGGTAGATAGGGTCGGCCATGAGCGTGACAATGCATCGGCCGAGGTTCGTCGCTCGTTCGGCGGCGATTACGGCCCGCTTTATCAACTCGCATACATGATGGGCGGGCTGCAGTTTTACAATCTTCAAAAGGAGTTGGTCGGATCGAAGAAGATGACCAACAAGCAGTTTCACGATGCGATCCTGAAAGAAGGAGCTATCCCGGTCGAAATGGTCAGGGCGATCTTGACAAAGCAGAAGCTGACAAAGGACTTCAAAACGAGCTGGAGATATTATCCGGGCCTGGCAAACTAATTCATCTGTCGGACGTAATAGAAAAAATGAAAAGTCAACTAAAAGTGCTTCTTCTGGCTGTGGCCCTGGTGGTTATGTCGACAGGCGTCGGCATCGCGCAGAAGGCCCTACCGATAAGCGAAACGAATGTACATGCGGCGATGCAGTTTCTTGCCGGCGACGCTTTGCAGGGACGCGGAAGCGGGACCGTATTTGAGCGTATCGCGGCCGAATATATCGGTTCGCAGTTCATGCAGTTTGGCCTCGAGCCGGCCGGTGAGATCGGTTGGGACGGTAAGCCTTCATTCGTGCAGACGGTGACGATCAGCCGTAGTTCATTTGAAGGTGCTCCTAAACTGACGTACGGTTCGGCATCGGCTGAACACGGCAAGGAGATCCTGGTACTCAGGGCGAATGGCGATGCGATCAGCGGCAGCCTTCAAAAGCTCGATCTGGGGGGCAAGCCCAACGCAGGGGCCGCTGTTTTCGTCAGGATGCCGGTGGACGTCCCCGCGAATCCGATGCAGGCACTCCAGGGAATGCTGAACTCGGGAGCTTCGATCGTTATGATCGAGGAAACGCCGCAATACCGAAACAACTGGGCAAACATGGCAGGCCGGCGTCTTGCCTTTACAGCGACCGGGGCTAAGCCCACGGCGATAATAGTACTAAGTAAGGACGCCGCGGCGGCTGTCGCCTCACTTGCTGACGGAACGAAGATCGACTTTGCCGGAAAGGTAGTCTCGACCCAATCGAACACATGGAACGCCATCGGCAAGATCACGGGCAGCGATCCGAAACGATCGGCTGAGGTGATTCTCATCAGCTCGCATCTGGACCATTTGGGCGTACGCGAGAACGCACAGGGACCCGACAAGATCTTTAATGGTGCTGACGACGACGCCTCGGGTTCGGTTGCGGTGCTCGAAGTTGCGCGGGCGTTGTCATCGGGCAAGAAGCCGAAGCGCACGGTCTTTTTTGTCTGTTTTGGCAGCGAGGAAGCCGGTGGATTCGGCGCGAATTATTTTGTCAACAATTTGCCTTTCCCAAAAGACAAATTCGTTGCAAATCTTGAGTTTGAGATGATAGGCCGGCCCGATCCCAAGGTGAAACCCGAGGAGCTTTGGCTCACGGGCTTCGAGCGGTCAAATCTGGGCCCCGAATTGGCGAAACGCGGTGCCAAACTGGTCCAGGACCCGCATCCCGAACAGAATTTCTTTCAACGTTCAGATAATTACACGCTTGCGAGGCAGGGGATCATCGCCCACACGGTATCGAGCTTTGGCCTGCATAAGGACTATCATCAAGCGAGCGATGAAGTAAAGACGATCGACTATGTGCATATGACTCGTTCGATCAATTCGATGGTCTCGCCGATCCAGTGGCTTGTGAATTCGAATTTTGTTCCTGCCTGGAATGAAGGAAAGAAGCCGTAGGAAGCTCCGGCAACGAAAAACACGAAAGCCGAAGGTCAATTGACGGGACCTTCGGGACTCTCGTGTAGTTTGCGATTCCCCGATCTACCGACCGGCGAATTTGGCGCCAAGCAGGGCAGACGGAATGAACGTCAGCAGTGCCAGTACCATGAACCAGAGCGGCTGGCCCGGAAGCATGACCATATTGGCGATGCCGAAGAGTGTTAGGACGCCGCCGATAAAGATCGCCATCCCCATTCCCGGGCTCTCTCGCCGGCTCATGTTTTTGACTATGAACCCGCCCGCCAGCGAGCCGAGAAAGTAGCCGACCAGCACGACAATGTAAGCCATCGCAGGGCCGTTTGCCATATATTCCTTCAACTTTGCCGGATCACTGACGATATCGGCCTTTGGCGGCGGCAAGACAAATGAATTAAGCATCTCTACGATCATAATGATCGCGGTCGCGGCAATAAGTGCGACCACTACTGCCAAGATCTTTCGTCCCATTTCGGTCCTCCTTAGCTACAGTTATTCTTCCCGGATGCTTACTTCTTATACCCAAATGGCCGGACAGTCAAGCTATCCGGACTTCGCCGCCAAAATATGGTCTTGTCTCGATAAAAGTTATAGAATGCAATCTTTAGGCCTATCGACGCGGCGAAGTTAGATCGTTGATGACTCCTGAACGCTGGCAACAGATCGAAGAGATCTTTCACGAGGCACTCGAACTCGGCGAGGCCGAGCGCGAAAGCTTCGTTTCGGAGCGCTCTGGTGACGATCAGGAGCTGAAGAGCGAGGTCGAGAAACTCCTTTCGCAATTCGTCGAGGCCAGCAGCTTTATTGAACAGCCGCTTTATGACAGCGCTAAGGGCGGCGTACTGTCGGCGCTCCTTGACGAAACAGACGAAGATCCAATGGTCGGCAAGGTTCTCGGCAGCTATCGCATCGAACGCGAGATCGGCCGGGGCGGTATGGGTGCTGTTTACGAGGCGGTCCGTGCCGACGGCGAGTTTAGGCTTCGCGTTGCGCTAAAGGTCGTGAAACGCGGCGTCGATACCGACTTTGTGCTGCGCCGCTTTCGCAACGAACGCCAGATCCTCGCCGCACTTGACCACCCGTTCATTACCCGGCTGATCGACGGCGGCACTACCGATGACGGACGGCCGTATTTCGTCATGGAGTACATTGACGGCATGCCGCTCTACCGTTATTGCGACCGTCAGAGGTTGTCGGTTTCCGACCGGCTGCGATTGTTTTGCCGGGTATGCGAGGCGGTCGAATATGCACATCAGAAGCTTGTCATTCATCGTGACCTGAAGCCGTCAAATATTTTCATCACAAACGACGGCACGCCACGTCTTCTTGATTTTGGGATCGCCAAACTCCTTGATCCAAACTTGGCCATAGACACGCTGCAGCCGACAGCGACCGCTCTTCGCATGATGACGGTCGACTATGCAAGTCCCGAGCAGGTTCGCGGCGAGAAAGTGACCTACGCGACTGACGTATATAGCCTCGGCGTGATCCTTTTCGAATTACTGACTGGTTACAGGCCTTATAAGATCGAAAGCCGGTCGCCGCATGATGTCGCGCGAGCAATTTGTGACGACGAGCCTGCGATCGCAAGTGAGGCTGCAAGAGGTACGACGGGTGCGCAGGTGGTGCGCGTCAACCCTTCGGCCGCTACATTGATCGGCACTGCCGATCTCAGAGGCGAGTCGCCCACGGGATTGAGCGAGGAACTCCGAGGCAACCTAGACGGCATCATTGCCAAGGCAATGAGAAAGTCCCCCGAGGAGCGCTACCGATCGGTAAAGGATCTGAGAGAGGATATCGAATGCCACCTTCGAGGAGAGGCGGTCGATGTGGAGTCGCCTCGATCCGCTGATGAGATCCCGGTGCCGACGGTGCTTGATCCCGACACATGTCTCGTCGCGGTACTTCCGCTCAGCCTGATGAGTCCGGCCGGACAAGGGACAACCGATGAAACGTACCTGACGGTAGGCCTCGCCGACGCTATTATCACGCGCCTCGCAAGCGTCCAAAAGCTCACTGTTCGCCCGACCAGCTCGATCACGCGTTACAACGAGCACCAGATCAACCCGTTCCGTGCCGGTCTGGAACTCGGTGTCGATTTCGTTCTGGACGGACGTATCCGACGCTTTGGCGAGAGGCTGAGGATATCGCTGCAGTTGCTGGACATCAAGAAAATGTCAGCGATCTGGGCGGGACAATTTGACGAGCATCTGACAGACGTACTCGAACTCGAAGATGCGATCTCGGAACAAGTTGCGGCGGCGCTAATTCCCCAGCTCACGGGCGAGGACAAGCAAAAGCTTTCGAAACGCGGAACGAATGACCCGCGGGCGTACGAGGCGTTTCTGCGTGGCCGCTTCTATTGGAACCAATTCACCTCGCAGTCTTTGCCAAAAGCACTCGAGGCGTATCAGACCGCGATCTCCTATGATCCCGATTACGCGCTTGCTCACGTGGCTATTGCGGATTTCTACATTTGGGCAAATATTTACGGACTCATCCCGTGCGCGGTCTCTTACGTCAACTCTGAAGCATCAGTGCGCCGGGCATTGCAGATAGACGGGGAACTTGGCGAGGCTTATGCATCTATGGCCCTGATCATGGCCAACCGGTTCGAGTTTGAAAAGGCCGAGTCCCTCTATCGAAAAGCCCTGGAGTTGAATCCGCACTATGCTCAGACGCACGAATGGTATGCGGCGCTGCTGATCGGCGTCGGCCGTTACGACGAAGGACTTGCACATATGTACCGTGCCGAGGACCTCGATCCGCTTTCGCTGCGGACAAAGATCCTTGTCGTATGGTGCTGCTATCAGGCCGGGAAATTTGAAGCGGCGCTTGCTAAAGCAGAGGAAGTAGTCGAACTCGACGGCAATTATCCGCAAGGACACCTTCAGCGAGGATATGCCCTCTGCGAACTCGGACGGGCAGACGAAGGCGTAGCATCGATCGAGCATGCGATCATGCTGATGCCGGGATCCGCGCTTACCGAATATCACCTTTGCTTCGCGTACGCCTCTGCCGGGCGCGGAGCTGATGCGGTCCGGGTCGCAGACGAGATGGAGCTACGGTCCAGAACCGAGCACGTCAAGCCGATGTTCCTTTTCTATGCGAATGTTGCCGCAGGTAGGCTCGACAAGGCATTTGAATATCTGGAAACCGGAGTCGACGAATTTGATCCTTGGCTGGTTTGGCTCGGCACTGAGGTAAAGCTCAAGAAGATCCAAGACGAAGGAAGATACATTCAGCTCCTCGAAAGGACCAGGCGTCGCATCGTTGATGGCAGGGTGCGGCTGATCGCAGAGAGTGCTTTCGGACACACTTCGATAAAGCTCTCGGAGGCGGTAACGGCGCCGATGGAGGAGAACAGAACAAGCGATCTTAAGCTTGGATTCGTCTCGCGGCACAGGTTCAAGTTTGCCGGAGCGGGGTTAATAGCCGTCCTTATAGTTGTTGGATTTTTGTCGGGAATATTGACGTTGCATATCGGGG
Organism: uncultured Chloracidobacterium sp.; assembly: GCA_964545145.1. Classification (GTDB taxonomy): domain Bacteria; phylum Acidobacteriota; class Blastocatellia; order Pyrinomonadales; family Pyrinomonadaceae; genus OLB17. The sequence continues at coordinate 11,705 of CAZJFB010000056.1, forward strand.
ATGGTCCGGTACCGCGGGTGGCAGCCCCAGAACCTGTGTCACGTTCTATTGCCGTGCTGCCATTCGTGAATGAAACCGGCGATGCTGCAAATGATTATGTTTCGCAAGGGATGAGCGAAAGCCTAATGAGCCGCCTGGCGGCGTTTCCCGATGTTCGTATTGTTACAAAAGCGGCGGTCGCTGCACTTAAAACCAGAGATCTCGACGCTCAGGGGATCGGAAGGGAACTTGGGGTCGAAAACGTCATTGCTGGGACTCTTTCAAATGAGAATGGGGATTTTGTTCTGCGGATCGTTATGATCAGCGTGGACGACGGAAAGACTAAACTGACAATGTCCTTCGGTGAAAGGCCTGAACGCATTTTTGCCCTGCAGGAAACAATGTCATCGAAAATGATCGAGGCATTAAACCTCCAAACTTCGACACGTCCGGTCGCCGCCAGAAGCTACACCGAGAATAACGAGGCCTTTCAGCTCTATCTGAAAGGCGAATACAGCCGGCAAAAAGGCACGCCGGCCAGCACGAACGAGAGCATCGAGCTATATAAGAGGGCGATCGCCCTCGATCCGAATTACGCTCTTGCCTATCAAGGGTTGGCCCTGGCGTATCGTTCAGCCCCCGCTTATGGCTCCCTTTCGCCTCAGGAGGCTTTTCCAAAGGCGAAGGACGCAGCACAGAAGGCACTCGCCATTGATCCGGCGATGAGCACAGCCTATGTTTCGCTTGCCTCGATAAAGGCGACATATGATTGGGACTTTGCTGGCGCTGAGACCGAATACAAGCGAGCGATCCAGATCGCACCGAATAATAGCGAAGCCCATTATAGCTACGGCAATTTCCTTGTTGCGATGGGAAGAACGGACGACGCGTTGAACGAATTCCGCAGCGCGTTGCAGATCGATCCTTTGTCATTGAATATACAGACGAATATCGGTTGGGCCCAGTATATTGCGGGTAACTACGATGCGGCCTTGCTCCAGGTCAGGCAAGTCATCGATCGCGACCCCACGTTCGCCCGCGCCTATCTGAATCTCGGCGAGATACTGCAGGAAGAGGGAAAGATGGATGAGGCGATCCGTGCGTATAAGACTATTCGTGACCTTTCGCATGATCCGCTTGCGGACATGGCTCTCGGCCATGCGTACGCGGTAGCCGGGCAACGAAGCGAAGCGGAAAAGATCGCGGC
>CAZJFB010000056.1:12990-15149 GCA_964545145.1 uncultured Chloracidobacterium sp.
GACACAAAGCCGTCATTCCACGCTGGCGACGCGCATAGAAGCGGCATTGAGTTACCCACCAAGGCTGAGAATCTCGTGCCTTTTCGCTCGGTCACGAACTGGTTAAAACGGGCGATCTCCTCGGGCATGAGCTCCTCAGCGGTCTTTAGGTAGTCTTTGAACGCGTCGTTCAATTTCATCGAGTCGGCACACGGCACGCCGAGATTCGGGGTTCCAAGCATCATCAGGTGCTTTACAACGGGATAACCGTCGGGCCAGACCTCCTGTTTGTGGACAAACAGCCTCGCAACGAGACCGCCCGTTGAATGGGCAAGCATATCAACATGCCATGCATTATTTGCCAGCTGAACATTTTGTACATATTTGGCAAGATTGTCGGCATTGTCATAAACGGACTTGTTCTTCTTCACCGGGATAGGCTTGCCTTCCTGGTTGATCGTGCCTTGTCCGGATACATCGATCACGCGGTACGCCTTCCATCCGTAACTGTGCGTGAGGGTCAGCAGATTTTGATAGAGTTCGACCGTCTGCGGATTGGTCCAAATGCCTCCGACGATGACCAGAGGTTTCGGACTCATTTTCAGATTTTTGGTCATCTCGTCCTTAAGCTTGAATTCCTCCCAAGCCTCGACCTTGACTCGCTGCAAATATCTGGGCCGCCCGTCGTCGAACCAAGCGTAGCCTTGCGTGTTCCACAGCACATCTACCTCTCGCTCTTCGCCCGGGTTCAGGCGGATAGAGACGGAATCGTGTATGGGACGATCGGGCATCGCTCCGTTCCACTGATCGCCCTTATATGTTTCCTTAAAGGTGATCTCGGCGAACTTTGCCTCGCTCGAAAGATTGACGACATTGGCCTTGACTTTGACCAGGTTGCCATCGATCGTTCCGACCTGATCGACAATATCGATCCAGTTGTCCCAGGTCGGGAACTTCATTTGCTCAAAGCGGAGGTCTGTTACGAGGAGTTCCGACGGACAACGGGTGAATCGCCACGTCGCGGTGTAAACGAATGTGCGGACCTGTCCCTTGCCGTCGTCGCCCCACGACTTGGAGCCCGTGATCTCATTTGGATTCTTCGGGTCGAGTTTCTCACCGATTATCGACACGCTTTCACCGTCGATCTTTGTCGCCTCGTTGTCGGTCTTGTCATAGGGAAGGTTGTTCTTTTCCTGACAGTGTCCGCTGCGTTTTACGTGCTGTTCTCGTTTGTAGGTGCCCTTTGCGTCGGGGAATTCGAGGCTGAAGCTATAGGTTCCCGCCGCCTCGTTGACTGACAGGTTAAAGGAGTCCGCGGGCCCTTCGGCTTTCGCTTCGGTAATTCTGTTGTCGGTACCTTCAATGATGAACCAATGCGCCGGTTTCCATGCTCCGCACGAGTCCCAAACACGCTCTTCGCCCCACTTTTTGTCGTCGTCGGTGAATTCGATCTTCGTTGATACCGACGGGTTTACCGGATCGGCACCGTTTACGATCGCCGACGCCTGATACTCGTACTTGCGAGAGTCAACGTGCTTGATGCGATCTATGTCTTTTCGGATTCCCGGTTGGTCCGATGAAAGCGACTCATTCAAGGTCTTTCGCAGCCGGACCACTCCGCGCCAACCGCCCTGGCAGGATGGCTTTCCACCTGACTTTGCCGGCGGCGGCGCAGCGGAGCTTCTCCTGAGTGGACGCGTGCTATTCTGACCGAACGAAGCTGTTGCGGATAGCAGCAGGCTCGAAAACATTAGCCACGAGATCAACTCTTTGAAAATTTTTCGGATCATCTCAATCCACCTCGTTTTGTAAGGCGTGACTTGTCGGTGAAAAGTATCTTGAGAAAGGCGTTGGATGGTTAGTCGGAGAAAACGGCGAAGTTACTTAGGCAGCTGATGATGGAAAATAATGCGGTCGTTATGAAAGGAAAGCTGTATGGAAAATGAAAAGGTAACTTCGCCGTTTTGCACGGACCTCGTGTTGGTCCGTATATCGCTTTCACAAGGTAATGCGGGAACGCGGCGAAAAAAGTATCATCCGTTGAAAAAAAGGCGGCGAGATTATCGCCGCCTTGGACCACAAAGCGTTAAGAACTTTATTCTCTTTCACGCCGGTAACACGTCTCACCTTTTTCATTGGTAAGGCAAAGATACAACTTATCGTATTCATCGACTTTCGTT
>CAZJFB010000056.1:15249-24035 GCA_964545145.1 uncultured Chloracidobacterium sp.
CCGTTGCTGGGCGTCGTTGAACCTGTGACCGTGTTGCGGTCAGCCATCATAGACATTCCTCCGGTTCGCCACGTTCCGACGAGGTCATCCCTAGTTAATTCCTCGGTTTGTGCGAACCCCATGACGGCCGCCACAACAATCACAAATAATGCCAAAACATAGTCTCTAAGCATCATGATGCCTCCTTATTTAGCGACCGCATCGAGGATTGCCTGGGCGGCTTGCTCGATGATCGCTGAAATGATGTCGTCGCCGTCGGACTTTGCCTTGGCCTTGAACTGCTTTGCGAGCGGTGAACTGCTATCCGCGGTCGACTGCAATTTGAGATCCAGGGTCAGTTCGTCTTTAGACTTGACGTTTCCGGAAAGGGAGGTCGCCGAGATGATCGCCTGCGACGCAACTTGGCCCGCAATGTTACCGGCAACGCTCCCAGTTGCCCCTAGCATTCCGGAGTTGCTGACCACCTGGCCCAGCATTTTCCCAAAGCCAAATCCGCCCCCACCGCCCTTTTTATGGGTAGCGGTGATCTGAAGGACGTAATCGCATTCCTTCTCTTTAGCTTCACCGGCCTGAGCGGCTGCGAGTTTTGCTTCGAGCGGAATTATCTCGACCTTAGTGCCTTTCAGGTATTGTCCGAGAGTGTTCTGAACCGCGGCCGAGAGATCATTTGCCGCGATACCTTCGCCGACGGACGAGGTTTTCACTGCAACACCGATCCGGACCGTGCCCGGTTTCTTGGCAGCCGCGGTCGACGGTGCCTCGGACGACGGCGTTGAAGCTCCACGAATTCCCGAAGTCATTCCGGGTGAAGCAGTACCCGAGGAAGAATTGCCGGAAATGCCCGCTATTGAAGACGAACTTGAGTTGCCTCCGTTATAGCTGACCCCTGAGGTGCTTGTGCTATTTATCCCGGATGTGCCGCCCGTCGCATACATTTGAGAGGCGTCTTTCACCTCTCGGTAGTCAGCGGGAGCTTCAAAAAGTGCCTGATCCAATGTCGTTTTCGATAACTCGACGACCTCCTGGATCATCGAGAAACTCTCTTTGCCATTTCCGTCAAAGGACGTCATTTTCTGATACACAGGATAGCCGGACTTTGCGGTCCCGATGGTTTTCGGGACGACCTTGTCTGTGCAGCCGGCCTTTTTGCCGCCATTATATGCACGGTACGGATTGTTTTGTGTGCAAGCGAGGCCAAACTCAGCATCGATCACCCACATATCCATCTCCATCTTGGACTTCGTCGGCGTGCATGCGTCTGGAGACGAATCGGTTTCGATCGTCTGAATGATATGTCTCGCCGTGTAGCCAAACATTTGCTTTCGCTCACCGGTGTCCTTGATGGTCGTTGTCACATACATGGTGCCGCCCTTTGTTATAGGAGCAGTCGCGCCTGCCTTGACCTCGGTCGGCTCGCTTGCTGATCCGTCGTCGTAAAGGCTGATCATGTAAGTTCTCGTTTGCGGATTAAGCTGAAGATCACGGCCAAGATCGCACTGGGTGAGTGAGATCATGATCCCATTCATCATTTCGGTGCGCTGGCGCTTTCCTTTTATGTACGTCGTGTTCTCGGAAGTTTGCCCGCTCATGGTTTGGCGGGTCTTTATTTTGACGTCGGCCATAGCGGTCCCGGCCAACGTTATGATTACCGACAAAATAATTAGTGCAGTTCGTTTCATGATCATTTCTCCAAATCAAATTCTGGATATGTCGGCGAAACCGCCGTCGCTAAGTAAGGCGGGCTCAGCGGGGGAAAAGTATCAGCATTCTTCTGTTCATCGATACTCTGCTCGGGCTGAGCTTTCGGGCTCTCTCTGATAATCTTATTGAGTGCTGGTACTTGGTATAGAAAGTTCTTGCGACGAGACTGCCGCAGCCGTTGTGCGCGACGGGAGTGAGATCTTGTCGTCAATTATTGCGTCTCAGATCGATATGCACAGGCCCTGGGGCGGCGTCGTCCCGGAACTTGCCTCGCGAGAGCACCTCGAAAAGATCGACCCGATAGTTCGTGAGGCTCTGGATGCCGCTAACGTCGGCTTACGGGACATAGATGCGATCGCTGTTACTCAAGGTCCGGGCTTGATCGGATCTTTGCTAGTCGGTGTTTGCTATGCCAAGTCGCTCGCGTATTCGCTTGATATTCCCTTTGTCGGGGTGAATCATATCGAGGGCCATGTGTATTCGGTCGTATTCGAGAACCCGCCGATCGAATATCCTGCACTTGGATTGATAGTCTCAGGCGGCCACACGAACATTTTTCACATTCCAAAAGCGGGCAGCTACAAGGTCTTGTCCCGAACTCGTGACGATGCAGCAGGCGAGGCATTTGACAAGGTATCAAAGATGCTGGGACTTGGTTATCCGGGCGGGCCGATCATAGAGAGGCTTGCCCGCGAAGGCGATGCGGCTTTGGTTAAACTTCCGCAGGCAAAGATATCTGATGGCCGGCCTGATCTGAGCTTTAGCGGCCTGAAGACGGCTGTGGCAAGGTACATCCGAGAGAATTCGCTGGTCCCGCATTCAGGGGAAGGCGAGCCGTCGAAGCAAATCAAGGACCTCGCGGCGGGATTTCAGGCCGCGGTTGTGAAGGCACTGGTTGGAACTATGGAAAAGCTTGCAATTGAGATCAAACCGAGGACGCTGATCGTTGCGGGCGGCGTCGCCTGCAATCTTTCGCTTCGATCGGCTGCGGAGGCAGCAGGGAAGCGGCTTGGCATTCCGGTCTATTTTCCATCGAAGCATCTCTCTACGGACAATGCGGCGATGATCGCGGCGGCGGGATATGTTGCACTGAAGGACGGCACGCGTGCGGGCCTCGACATGACGGCGGATGTGACCCTCCGACTTCAAAATATTGTCGATGGCGACCCGGCCGTCGCCAGCGGGAGGGTCCGCTACAGACTTTAGATTCATTGCTTATTTTTGCTGCCTGCGGATATACTCTAGTTTAAACTCGGTTGAAACACGCACGGCGACGCCGTCTATCCAAGGAAGTCATTAGCTCAGTTATGCAGATGAAGAAACTCGCTCTTTTTTTAGCCCTAATTGCGTTGCTTACCATTGATTCGATAAGCAGCTTTGGTCAAAGCATAGTCCTTCAGCCATATTTGACGGGACTTTCGTCACCGGTGCACATTGTGCCCGCTAATGATGGCACTCAGCGGATGTTCGTGGTGCAGCAGCGTGGTTTGATCAGGGTCGTGCAGCCCGGCTCGACCACACCGACGACGTTTCTTAACATCTCTTCGGTAGTGAGCTCCAGCGGAAGCGAAAGAGGGTTGCTGGGGCTTGCCTTCCATCCGCAATACTCGTCGAATCGGAGATTCTTCGTCTATTACACTCGGCAGTCCGATGGAAGTATCGAGATCGCTGAGTACGAAACCTCGGTCGGTGACCCAAATGTTGCAAACCCGACCGCGGTCAGGACGATCATAACCATACCGCATCCGTCGTTTTCGAATCATAACGGGGGGACGATCGCCTTTGGCCCTGACGGATATCTTTACGCGGGTACGGGCGACGGCGGGAGCGGCAACGATCCGTCGAACAACGCTCAGAACATCAACGTTCTTCTTGGCAAGATCCTTCGGATCGATATTAATACGCCGGTCGGCCAGTCGCCCCCGTACAATATTCCGCTGACAAATCCGTATGTAGGGGTTCCGGGCGCCGACGAGATCTATGCGATAGGTATGCGCAATCCGTACCGGTTTTCGTTCGATCGGGGCGGTACAAACCAACTTTGGGTTGGTGACGTAGGCCAGGACGCGGTTGAGGAGATCGACATCATTACCTTGGGCGGTAACTATGGCTGGCGTGTATACGAAGGAACATCGTGCACAGGGCTGGATCCGGGACTATGCATTCCGGGGAATTTCATCATGCCTGTTACGCAATATGCTAATGCAGGAGTGCGGATCGCCGTTACGGGCGGATATGTATATCGGGGGAGCCAGGGCGTCCTTCCTGTGGGCGGTTATGTTTTTGCCGACTACGGGTCGGGAGAGATCTTTCTGTGGAATAACAATCAACAATCGGTGCTGATCGATACGACGCGGGCCATCTCGTCGTTCGGCGAAGACGAATCGGGCGAACTCTATGTCGTGGGCCTGTCGGGGACGGTAGACAAGATCGTTAGTGCCACTCCGACACCAACTCCGACTCCAACAGCGACTCCGACGGCAACTCCGACCGCGACTCCGACGGCGACTCCGACGGCAACTCCGACCGCGACTCCGACGGCGACACCGACAGCCACTCCGACCGCGACTCCGACGGCGACACCGACAGCCACTCCAACGGTTACTCCGACTCCCGGTTTTGAGGGCGACATAGCCCCGAGGCCAAACGGAGACGGCGTTGTGCTGTCGACGGATGTCACACAACTTCGGAGGTTCGCTACCGGTCTTGACACACCTGATCCGTTGACCAATGAAGGCCAGCGAGCGGATTGTGCTCCGAGGGCGTCGAGCGGCGATGGGGTCATTAATTCGGGCGACGTGGTTCAGGCTCGACGCTATGCGACCGGTCTCGACCCGCTAACAGGTGCGGGCGGGCCGACGGCAGGGCCATTTGCGGAGACGATCACATCGATCGTGGAGGATATCTACGACTATTTCTTTGGAAGTGAGGTGAGTGTCAGCTCCGAGAAAGCTGTTACAGGTACGAGGGTGCCGGTGTCGATCATCATCGGGCCCGGCACAGACGCGGCCGCTGCGAGCTTTACCATCGAATTCGATCGTGACCGCCTGTCAAATCCAATGGTCGAACTCGGTAAGGTCGGCGACGAAGGTTCGGTCTTGACCGTTAATTACAGCGGGGCTGAAAAGGGAATTGTCGGCATATTGATCGATTCGTCAGCACCGCTCGGGGATACGATCAATTCGACAAGGCTGGTCACGGTCTACTTTGACGTTTTGCCGGATGCTCCGGATGGCGATGCCTTCATAAAGCTTACTGATGGTTTGGCAGCACGCGGGATTTCGGATGCTATGGGCAACTCGATCTCGGTCCGCTATACAGACGGAGTGGTGGCTATCGTAAAGTAACCTAAACGCACGGTTCGATCCGTTCACTCCAAAACGGCACGGCCGAGAGTAAATACGCTGACAGCGGTTGCTCCGGCCTTTTTCAATGCCTTGGAGCAGTATGAGCTTGTCGCTCCCGACGTGAATACGTCATCGACAAGCAATACCGAGCGGCCCTCGATCAACTTGTGCCTCAGGACCTTGAACGCGTTGATGACAGACAATTCGCGGGCCCTGTTGTCCATGCCGACACGATGCATCGGCGTATGTGAAACGCGGGCAAGGCTAGCGGCATCCACATTTTTTCCCGAACACTTGCCAACAACATTTGCTATCAGCTCTGCCTGATTGTAGCCGCGCTCGGCCCGACGCTTCTTTGAAAGGGGAACGGGAATGATCAGGTCTGTTGCAGCGAGATCGTGCCGTGAAATAGCACGAGAGATGAGGCCCTTCACATTGGGGCTGAGCTTTGGCGACGTCTTCAGGCAATGGATCGCTGCGGCGATCCCTTTCTCATAGACGCCTACTGCAAAAGCCCAGTCGTAGTAGTGCTCGTCACACTGATGGCAGCTGACCGGTACTGGAGCCGCCTCCAAAGAAAAAAATGCCCCGCACTTTGTGCAGAGCATCTCTTTACCTGAAAAGATCCTTGTTTCGTCCCAACATCGGTTGCAAGCATTGCCGTTAGCCGAATGCTCAACCTCAGAGCCGCATATCCTGCATGAAAGCGGAAACGCAAGAGACAGTACCGAGTCTGCGAGGCCCGCGATCATACGTAAACGATCATTCCTCGTCCAACAGGCCCTGCTCGAGCAGTTCCTGGCAATCGAGGCAGTAACGTGCCCAGGGGATCGCGGCCAACCGCTTTGGATTGATGTCCTTTTCGCAGTTTTGGCAAGGGCCGTATTCTTCGTCCTCGATACGCATCAATGCTTCGTCGATGAGCGTGAGCTGCTTGCTCTCATTTTCGGATACGGCCAGCTGAACGTTCTTAGAGTAGTTTCGAACGGCCAGGTCCACCGGATCCGGCGTCTCTGAATCGTCTATCGAAAGGTCGCTGCCTTTCAGCTTTTCGATCAGCAACTGTCGCTCCGCGAGGAGCTTCTCCTTAATTTCCTTTATTGCGGTTTTTGTCATTTCTGGTACGGAAATCCCTTAACGATAGTGAACGCCCGATATAATTGCTCCAACAAGACCACACGAGCCATCTCGTGCGTAAAGGTCAGAAACGATAAGGATAACCTATTATTGGCCTTTTGGGCAACTTCAACGGCCAGCCCTTCAGCTCCGCCGATAACGAATGCGATCTCTTTGTGGCCTGCGTTCTGCCATTTCTCGATCTCGGAGGCCAGTCCGTGTGACGAAATCCCGGCACCCGTGACATCGAGAACGCAGACAAAGGCATTTGGATTCAACTTTTCGACGATCCGGTTGCCTTCAATTTCTTTTCCGCCGTCCTTGACCTCGGCGATCTCACACTTTACAAAATGGGAAAGACGCTGCAGATACTCGTCCTGCAGCGCCAGCCAGTTTTTGTCCCTGGTCTTTCCGACCCAAATGAAGCGGAATTTCATTTACAGATCGCTTGGCAGGTCTACCTTGCGAGCGTCCCGCCACAGGCGGGCCAAGTCGTAGAATTCCCGCGACTCGCCGTTAAAGAGGTGCACTACAAAATCGCCGTAATCGAGGAGTACCCATTCAGCTGAATTGTAGCCTTCGATCCTCACGGGCCGTACCGCGAGCTGCTTTTTGAGCTGCTCGTTTATTTCATCGGCGATAGCCTGTACCTGACGCTGGTTTGAGCCGCTCGCGATCACAAAAAACTCCGTAAAACTCGCAATATTTCTCAGGTCGAGAGCCACCATATCAAAGGCCTTTTTATCTGCGGCACAATGGATGGCGAGCTTTAGTTCGGGGTCAAGTTCAGCGAAGGGCGTGGGCTTTTCAGCGATCTCGATTGTGACCGCGTCGCGATGGAGCGACCGTTCTTGTGTTTCTTCCATTAGCTATAAATCTGATATTTTTTTATGTAATTTGCAACCGCTTGCGGCACAGAGGCCTCCCATGAGGCATCACCGGCGGCTATCTTGTGGCGAATATCGGTCGCTGAGACGTTTATGTCCACCGCATCGGTAAAGTAGATCCTTTTGCCGTCGCCCGCGGCCGGGAAAAGGTGATGGTCGCCGTTTCTTAGGTCCACGATCCGCTCGCGGATGGCCGGCGTGACATGCCCGGCGTGGAGTTTGTAACCGGGCCGTGTTATTACGATGTGGTTGGTCAGCATTAGCACTGTCTCCCATTCACGCCACGTTGTAATGTCGTTCCACGAGTCGGCGCCCATGACAAAAAAGATCTCGACGTCGGTCAATTCCGCCTTTAACCGGCCGAGTGTCTCGACAGAATAGGGTCGTTCGGGCATTTCGACCTCCATCTTCGAGACCATTATCGCCGGCTCCTCTTCGGTGATCAGGCAGAGCATCGCATAGCGATCATACGCCGAAGTCGGCTTTTTTCGGGTCTTGTGCGGTGCATGGAATGCCGGGATGAAGACGAATTGATCCAACATAAACCGCGTGGTAAGAGCGTGGGCGATCGCAAGATGCCCGTTATGCGGTGGATCAAAGCTGCCGCCATAGAACGCGATCTTCTTCATTTTACAACGGTTACGGCTGTTTCGGGCTCCGCACGCTCGGCAGTGCGAAGCGTGTCCGCAACGAAATCGACGAGTTCTTTTAACCCCCGATTTGTGACCGAAGAGATCTCAAAAAAGGGTTTCCTATCCTTTTTGGCTCTCGTCCGAAGGTTATCGAGCCTTTCGGGATCGTCCAAAGCGTCGATCTTGGTCGCGACGACGATCTGCGGACGAGCGGCGAGATCTGCATCATAATTGGCCAATTCACTGTTGATCACCTCGTAGTCCGAGACGGGATCGCGGCCGGACAGTGAGGATACATCAACCAAATGCAGGATCAGTTTGGTCCGCTCGACGTGCCGCAAAAATCGATGTCCCAGGCCCGCTCCGTCTGAGGCTCCCTCGATCAGGCCCGGAATGTCGGCCACGACGAAGGTGCGAAAATCACCCATATCGACCACGCCCAGATTCGGCTCAAGCGTCGTGAAAGGGTAATCGGCGATCTTTGGTTTTGCGGCAGAAATGACCGAGATCAGCGTAGATTTGCCGGCGTTCGGATAACCTACCAGGCCGACATCGGCGATCAGCTTAAGCTCCAGTTGCAACTCCTTTTCTTCTCCCGGACGGCCGTCATAATGATACTTCGGTGCCTGCTTTGTGGGCGTAGCGAAGTGGGCATTACCCCAGCCTCCTTTACCTCCCTTGGCCGCCCGATATCGCTGCCCGGGCTCAGTGAAATCAAAAAGAAGTTCATTCGAATCGGCGTCATAGACCTGAGTCCCGACGGGGACCTTTACGATCGCATCGGCCCCGTCTTTGCCGGAACGGTTCGAGCCCTCGCCATGACGGCCGCGTTCGGCCTTGTGCTCGGGGTTGTACCGCAGGTGGAGCAGCGTATTGAGGCCGTCGGTGGATTCCATCCAAACGCTGCCGCCGACACCTCCGTCACCGCCCGAAGGGCCGCCGCGGGGAACGAATTTCTCGCGCCGGAATGCCGTGACGCCGTTGCCGCCGTCACCCGCCTTGACCCTGATCTTTACGCGATCGAGAAACATATTGCTGTGTTCGAGTTTAAGTGTCGGTCAAATGGTTAGCAAATCGGAGACTCGCAGATGGGAACGCATTCG
>CAZJFB010000057.1:0-24001 GCA_964545145.1 uncultured Chloracidobacterium sp.
TCTTGGCTCTCAGCGGAGCACGGCGAAGGCCGGGGAATTCTTCCAACGCTCCGCGATCCTTAACACGTGCGATCTCCTCGGCTCCTTTCGTCAGGTAGCCGTTGTCCTGCGGGACGATCTCGCGGCCCTCGTATTCCTCGACGTCGCCCCGACCGACGATCCAGTCGCGACGCAACGCCGGCAGCCCCTCACGAACATCGCCGCGAAACTGCGGATCTGTCCACGGCCCGCTGGTATCGTATACACGCACCGGCGAATTCTCGGTCAGTGCGCCGTCCATTTCCCGCGACGGTGACAGCGAGATCTCGCGAAACGGCACCTTCAGGCCATGCCCGGCCTGATTGACGGTCGAGCCATTCGACTCGACATATATCTTCTGCGAAGCAGGCAGCTTCACTTCATCACTGGTTTTCTCAATTGAATTCTGTTCCATGTTTTTCTTCCTCCGGCGGCATTATCCGCGTCAGGTTTTTAGGGTAATGTCCACTGTCGCGTGAACAACTCTCAGCCCGTAAGCTCCCCTGAAAACTTGCTTGAGACGATTCTATCGAAATGCGGCGAATTTGCCCATTTCAAATGCCTGAGCTCGGCACACCGATCTTTTTTATTTCTGCTTACAACTCGCGTCGGCTTGGGATACTCTAAGAAAGGAGAGTGTTTTGCATTCTTAAACAACTCACGGGGTGATAACGAGATGAAAAAGCCGATACTTGGGATAATCGCGGTCTTCTGCCTGCAGCTGGGCTTTATTGCTTACAGCACACTTGATCCGGCGGTCGATACAGAGGCTGTTCCGGTCGTGGCCCGGGCGACACAGGCTCCGGCTCAATTGGAGGATGACGTTGACTCCATCGTTGCTGTCAGGTCAGGCGGCCCCGTGGCCGAAGATCGCGTGGTGAATCCGAAAATGAACGTTGCCCGGAAGTCCGTGCTCAAGGGCGAGGCTGCGCCGCCAAAGCCCGCCCAGCCCAAGCACTTTATTGCCGATCGGCTGTCCGTACCTTATCGCCAAAGGACAGAATATCCCCAGCAGTCTCCGCAAAAGCGTTCATTTGCTACCAAGGCCCTGCCCGTCATCAAGAAGCCGTACGACTGGGTCAAAGCCGTTGCCGGCATCTTCAGATAAGACACAATTTAGGGGTTCACAGCGGTCCGGGCAATCAGGTATAATAAGAACGGCGTGATCGCTCACGCCAGCTTTCCCGGCACTTCTCTCACAGCAATTTTACATCTTGAGTTGTCTGCTTTTGGCAGAGGGTTTTACTATTCATGGCCTCGCATGTCCTAGATCTATATACACTTGCGGTCATTCTGATCCTCATCTCGGCTGCGCTCAGCGTCGCGATGCTGGTCGCTTGGCGCGCCAATAAGACCTACGACGGCTTTGGCTGGTGGACGGCCGGAAATCTCGTCGGATCCTCCGGATTCGTCTTTGTCGGATTTCGCGGAATGATGCCTGACGCGATAACGATCATCGCCGGCAATATGCTATCGATCGCGGGCCTGCTGATCGCCCTGCACGGTATCAGGGTATTCCTTGGCAGGTCGGGCAGGATCTACTTTAATGTCACGGTCCTGGCCCTGCATCTTATCTCGTCAGTATATTTCGTCGCCATCCAAAATGATCTCGTGATGCGGGTGGTTTGGGGATCTTTGATTACGGCGTCGATAGCGACGGTCTCCGGGGCAGAGTTTGCCACGATCCATCGCGGGGCACGACGGTTCATCCACGTTTTTGCAGCTGTGCTCTTCTTCGGGTTTTCGATTCTGATGGTCGCCAGAGCGGCCCTTACCTACTCATGGACGCCGGAGAATGATCTTTTCTCGCCAAACTGGATCCAGTCGCTGTCATTCGTCATTTTCAATATTTTTGCCGTGATGTGGACCTTCACCTTTATGGTGCTCAACAGCCAGCGTCTGCAGGAAGATCTCGAGACCGCACAGGTCGAGCTCGAAAGGATGGCCACCACCGACTACCTCACCGGCATGAGCAACAACCGGGCATTTTTTGACCGTGCGGGCAGCGAGGTGCTTCGCAGCCAAAGACACGGCATCCCGTTGTCGCTTGTGATCTTCGATGTAGATCACTTTAAGGCAGTCAACGATACGTTCGGCCATCCGGGCGGCGACCGCATGCTTAAGGAGTTAGCCCGGGCATGTCGCCGGACTACGAGAAAGAGTGACTTCATCGCAAGGTTGGGCGGAGAGGAATTTGGTCTGCTGCTCACTCACGCCGACATAGAGTCAGCCGCAAATGCTGCAGAGCATTTTCGCCAGACGATCGAACAACTCATCGTCGAGCATGAGGAACACACAATGTTCGTAACTTCGAGTTTTGGCGTGGCCGAACTTCGCGCGGGCGATACTCTCGAGAGTTTGCTCGCCCGTGCCGACAGTTGCCTCTATCGTGCCAAGGAACTCGGACGCAATCGCGTTGTTACCGAAGCCGATCTCGGTGATGTTACAGGCATCGGATACCTAGACAGCGTCCACGCGATCCCGTCACCCATACACGTCGAAAATCGTATTTGACCCGCAACAAGAACGCATTTATCGTCGTCTAATAATGATGACGATGATGCGAAAGCTGGCGATCTTACTTTCCATGCTGACTTTTGGCTGCGCGAACGCGTTGCCCACGGGCGGCATTGAGGACAAGGTAATTGCGACCGCTGACGGCGTGCAGTTTCGCGTCGAAACGGTCGCCTCGGGGCTCGAGGTACCTTGGGCGTTCGCGTGGCTGCCGAATAAGGACATGCTCTTTACCGAGCGTCCGGGCCGAGTGCGCATTATCGAGGGCGGCAAGCTTCGCACCGCTCCGCTGTTTACCGTGCCAGATGTCGAACCGTCGAGCGAAAGCGGTCTGATGGACATCACGCTTCACCCGCGGTTCGCGACGAACGATCTCGTCTATCTCGCGTACGCATATGACCGCGACAGCAAGCACGTCAAGGTGATGCGATACAAGTACGCGGGCGGTAAATTCACCGAACCGAAGCCGGTTATCGAAGACATTCCCGGTGCGCCAAATCACGCCGGCATGCGTTGCCGCTTTGGCCCGGACGGAAAACTCTACGTTACTACCGGCGACGCGACGGACTGGAACGCTGCCCAAAAACTCGATTCTCTAGCAGGCAAGACGCTGCGGCTAAATGACGACGGCACGGTACCGCAGGACAATCCTTTCGTAAATACGCCCGGTGCGCGGCCCGAGATATGGACGTACGGCCACCGCAATGCTCAAGGCCTGGCATGGCAGCCGGGATCCGGGCTGATGTTTCAGACGGAGCACGGGCCGAGCTTCTTTGAGGGCAAAGGTTCGGGCGGCGACGAGGTCAACTTTGTCGAACGCGGCGCAAACCTCGGCTGGGCAGAGATCCACCACACAGAGAAACGCGAGGGAATGATCTCGCCGCTGCTCGAATATAGCCCTGCGTGCGCACCCGCAAGTGGCATGTTCTACAACGGATCGCAATTCCCGATCTTTAAGGGCAATTTCTTTTTCGGCTGCCTCCGCGGAGCCAAGATAATCCGCGTTATCCTCGACGGCCGCAAGGTCGTACGGCAGGAGAACCTCCTGGAAGGAACCCTCGGCCGCATCCGTGAAATGGAAGAAGGTCCCGACGGCTACATCTACTTTTCGACCTCCAACCGCGACGGCCGCGGTAATGCCGCAAAAGATGACGACAAGATAATGAGGCTTGTTCCGGAAACAAAATAGAAGTATTTTATTTTTCCGGGGACGATCTGGATCCAAGAAAGTAAATTCTCAGAACAAACAAAGGTGCTATGCGGATTCTGAAAATATCTATCCTAAGTCTAATTTTCTCAATGGGTGCTCTTGCCCAAAATTTACCGAAAGTCGGCGATCAGGTGCAGTATCAGTGTTTCTGCTTTGGACAGGAATGGGTCCGCGCGACCGTTGAGGCGGTGAGCGGAAATAATATCCGCGTCCGGTTTGGCAACATGGACAATCAGGTGATCACGCTGCCTGTTAATTCGCCCAAGCTAAGGATCAGTGGAAGCGGCGGCGGGAAAGCTGATTGGACCGCCGATAATTTACAGAAAGCGTTCGCCGCCGAGGCAGCGCCTCGGTTTCGCAAGACGGTCGAGCAATTCGCCCATTTCTATGACTCTCGATACGCATTTTGGGGCGGACCGCTCAGGCCGGACGAATGGCAAAAGGCTATGGCCGATCTGACCGAGCTCGATTCACAATGCAGGACCCGATATGCCGGCGTCAGAGATTTTCAGGGCGTTACATACATTCGCGAGGGCAGCGTCGATTACAGGTTTGCCGTTTGGTGTGACATCGCGGCAAAGCGAAAGCAGATAGAGCCACTTGTGCGTGCCGGTATCGTTCGTTCGGTGATCAACCTCGGCTATACCGAGGAGAATCTGAATTTCGGTTTTAACGAGCCCGATAATCCGGTACGTTGGGAGACCCAGCAACTGATCTGGGATCGCGAAAAATGGCGCGCTGAAAAGATCTCGTGGCTCAAGCCAAAGTATGCCGGGTACGGCTTGCCCGTGCCGCCGGACGCGACTTCCGCAGTCGAAAAGCGTGCCGACGAACTTCGCGACATCGTGATGCGCGATGCGCCGGGCCGTTCGTACAAAATTCCGCCGTACCGCGACGCCGCCGTCGAGGCGGTCGTCCGTTCGCAGTTTGCAAAGGAATATCCTGGTGTTCAGGTCCTCAAGATCGGACTCGAATACAAAACGTGGGTCCAGCGTGAGAGCCTTACATATGTCGCCAGCGATGAACTGTTTCGCTATTACAAGGTCGATTACAACTCTTATAAACGGGGTACGGCTTTGCTAAAAGTCCCGGGCCGGCCGTTCTGCCAGGAACAGGACTGGGTCGTCGGCCGCGGAGCTAAAGGCATCGTTCCCGCAGGCATTGGCGGCAGCGGCACATTTATGCGCTGCGATCAGTAGACGTAACTGTCCTGTTGAGAAGAGTACGGCCCGCCAGTTGATGCGAGCCGTACTCGTTTGTTTTCTAAGATCCCCGATCTACTCAAGCACGTGGATGTTCTTCGCGTGACATATCTCCTTCAGTTTCCGCGGCCAAACGGTCACGCTGACCTCGCCCAGATGGGCCTTTTTCAGCAATGACATCACTGTCCGCGATTGCCCGATCCCGCCTCCGATACTTAACGGCAGATCGCCGTTGATCACGCCTTGGTGGTACGGCATCTTTAGGAAATCGAGCTGCCCGGTCATTTCGAGTTGTTCCCTGAGCGTTTGGGCATTTACCCGAATCCCCATCGAGCTGAGTTCGTGGCGGCGTTTTGTGACAGGATTCCAGACCAGTATGTCGCCATTCAGCCCGTGCATTGGTTTCCCGGTTTTCGACACTGTCGGTGTGACCCAGTCGTCATAGTCGGCCGCCCGCATCTCGTGAGGATAGCCGTCTGCCAGTGTCCAGCCGATCCCGTAAATGAAGACTGCCGGATATTCCTGCAGGATCGCGGTCTCACGGGCCTTTCGCGGAAGGTCGGGGTACATCTCGAGAATTTCCTCGGCGTGAATGAAGGTCAGCCGGTCGGGCAGATTCGGGTACTTTGTTTTCAGTGCAGGGAAGCGATCCTGGATAAATAACTCCGCCCCTTTTATCACTTTCCAGATACGCTCGACAGTGTCCGTCAGATAATCGAGGTTTCGATCGGTTGGTGCGATCGCCCTTTCCCAATCCCACTGGTCGACATATGCGCTGTGGTCGTGGTCGAGGAAATAGTCCTTGCGGACCGCCCTCATATCCGTTACGAGACCCTCGCCAACGTTCATCCCAAACTGCTTTAGTGCGACGCGTTTCCATTTTGTTGCGGCCTGGACCACCTGTGCCTCGACCGGATTCAGGTCGTGGTCATTCTTGATATGAAATTGGACAGGGGTGCGGGAACCGTCTCGGTCCAGATAGTCGTTAACGCCGCTTTCGACGTCGACGATCAAGGGCACCTCGACACGGATCAAATTCAGCTCTTCACAGAGACCATCTTCGATAAAACGCTTTACGGCGGTAATAGCCTGTTGTGTCTCTTTAGGGGCCAATAACGAACGATAATCGAGCGGGAGCACTTTCTCGACGTCCTCATAATTGCCTATGCCCGGCCCGGCAAGGTCTGCTTTCTTTTCTGCTTGTGCTTGCATTTTCGTATTCCTCCATTTTGGATCAGTGCGGCAGGTCAAATAATGTCTGCGAAGGTTCAAATAACATCTTACTCTTGCCTCCGGTGCAGAAAGTGAGCCGAATCACAGCGGGCAGGGAAGGATATTCGAGGGCAAAGCTCTTGGTACGGCAGCGGGACCTCTGTGAGCTGAGATCAAAATTACGACTTGATGGATTATGTATCTATTGAAGAACCAAGTCGGCCGGGAGCTCTTCGAACAGGGCCCAGGGTAGCCCATCTGATGTTTATAGTGGAGCAACCCCCAAATCCGGGCCTAGGTTGACAAATGTCACTATTAGGCGTCAAATTGCGAGTATATCGATGTTCAGACGAATGGCAGCATTGATATTCGTAATTGCGATCGCGGGTCAGGCGTGGGCTGGTATTTGTACGTGTGATCCTGCGTCGCAAGATGTACATTCGTGCTGCAAGCGAAAATCAGGTGCTGTCAACTATCTTTCCGGAAAGGGATGCTGCGAGAGTTCGAAGTGTATCTCAACATCCGAGTCCCCATCGTTTACTTCAGGCGTTACAGTACCCACGATCACATCCGTTGAGGTGTCTCCTTCGTTCGTCATACCGTACGTTAAGACAGTCGATCCGGATATCCACAGAACTGTTGTAACTAAGTCGTACGACGGGTATCACCATCGCTATGCTCGTCCTCCCGATCTATACGTGCGCCATAATTCCTTCCTGATCTAAGGATCAATACTCCGTTGGTTCGCTACGCGTACCGGGTACGCGTAGCGAGTCGATCACGGGCGCCATTCCGTGCGCCTTTGCAGAAGCATTCACAAAAACTATTTTCAAAGGAGAAAACCAGAATGAGATCCATTCTTTTAGTCGTCGGCATTGCTTTGATCGCGATGATTGCCGCTTGCGGCTCCGGTTCCGGGACAGGGACTGGCACGGCTGCGACCGGAAAGCCGATAAAAAGCGGCCCTGCAGGGAACAATCTGACAGTTACACTCGCAAACTCCGACGGTGTGCTGCGAAAGGGTAAACAAGACTTCACGGTCACCTTTGCTGACGCGTCAGGCAAGCCTATCGATGTCGGAGCTGCCTCCGTCAACTTCTTTATGCCGGCAATGGGCTCTATGTCGGCGATGAATAACCCGGCAACGCTGACCACAACGGCGACTCCGGGGATCTATGCCGCAAAGGCCGACCTGGAAATGAGCGGCGAGTGGCAAGCCCAGGTGAAATATGAGGGTGCGGCCGGAAAGGGTAACGCCACACTCTCGATCACCGCCCAATAAGTTCAAATGATCAACTGGCTCATAGATTGGTCAATACGGAATCGAGGCATGGTACTGCTTGCCTACATCGGGCTCGCTGCGGCCGGCTACTGGGCTCTCGTGCGCACGCCCATCGATGCGATACCTGACCTTTCTGACAACCAAGTGATCGTATTTACCGATTGGGCGGGACGTTCACCAAAGGAGGTCGAGGACCAGATTACCTATCCTCTGGTCACTAGTTTGCAGGGACTGCCTGGCGTGCGTGTGGTAAGGGCTAGTTCCGCATTCAGCTTTTCGATGGTCAATGTGATCTTCGATGACAACATCGAGCTTTACTGGGCTAGGACCCGTGTCCTGGAGCGACTCAATCTTGTCGCGAAGCAGCTTCCTGAGGGAGTAACGCCAACCCTTGGGCCCGATGCGACTGGCGTCGGCCAGATCTTC
The DNA here is from genome assembly GCA_964545145.1 of uncultured Chloracidobacterium sp. Taxonomy (GTDB): domain Bacteria; phylum Acidobacteriota; class Blastocatellia; order Pyrinomonadales; family Pyrinomonadaceae; genus OLB17. The sequence continues at coordinate 7,865 of CAZJFB010000057.1, forward strand.
TGGTACACGCTAGAAAGTGATAAGAGCGACCTTCGCGAGCTGCGTTCGGTGCAGGATTGGTTCGTTCGATATCAGTTGAATTCAGTACCCGGCGTGGCCGAGGTAGCGTCGGTCGGCGGCTACGTTCAGCAGTACCAGGTCGATGTCGATCCCGACAGGCTCAGGGCATACAACATGCCCCTTTCGATGGTTGTCGAGGCCGTGCAGAGATCGAACAATAACGTTGGCGGCAATGTTGTTGAGCAAGCGGGCCAATGGGCGGTTGTTCGGGGCGTTGGCTTGATACGGTCGACAGCCGATGTCGAGGACATCGTTATCACCTCAGAAAAGGGGACTCCGATCTACGTGAAGAACATTGCGGAGGTAAAACTCGGACATGCCTTCAGGCTCGGAGCCCTCGACAAGAACGGCAAAGAGGCCGTCGGCGGAGTCGTTATCGCCCGCTACGGTGTCAATACGCTTGAGGTGATAGACGCCGTCAAGCAAAAGATCGAGGAGTTGAAGACAGGGCTGCCCGCGGGCGTCTCTCTCGTCCCTTTCTACGACCGGACCCAACTCATCCATCGGGCGACGGGAACGCTCGAACGAGCCCTCATCGAGGAACTGCTGCTTGTAACGCTTGCACACATCATCTTTTTGGCTCATTTCAGATCGATCCTGATCGTAACAATCCCGCTGCCGCTCGCAGTGCTCACTTCCTTCCTCTTCATGTACTTCATGGGCATCAGCTCAAACCTTATGTCGCTGGCCGGGATCGCCATTGCGATCGGCGTACTGGTCGACGCCGGAATTGTCGTTACCGAAAACGCCTTTCGGTTTATCGAACTGCGCAAGGTCGATGTGAAGGACCGCAAGGCCGTGACACGGACGATAGTTGAGTCGACCAAACTCGTCGGCCGGCCGGTATTCTTCTCGATGGCGATCATCATCCTCGCCTTCGTGCCCGTCTTTGCGCTGATCGGCCAGGAGGGCAAGCTCTTTCATCCGCTGGCGTTCACAAAGACTTTTGCGATGGTCGGGGCGACGATCATTGCCGTAACGCTCGTGCCTGTCCTGTGCACGTATCTTCTCGGCGGCAAGATCCATTCGGAACATTCAAATCCCGTAATGGTGTTCCTAGGCAAGCTCTACAAGCCCGCGCTCCTGTTTGCACTTAATAATCGCATTATCGCGATCGGCATTGCGGCAGTTCTATTTATCTCCGCGATGTTTCTTGCGACCCGCATCGGTTCCGAGTTCATGCCTCCGTTGAACGAGGGCGACCTAATGTTCATGCCAGTGACCGACCCCGGGATCTCGATCGACGAAGCCCTCAGGACGATGGCTAAGCAGGACGAGATCATCAAGGGCTTCCCCGAGGTCGAATGGGCTGTCGGTAAGGCCGGCCGGGCCGAAACTTCGACCGATCCTTCGCCGACCAACATGAACGAGACGATCATTCATCTGAAACCGACCGATGAATGGCGATCCGGCATGACTCGCGAAAAATTGGTTCAGGAAATGGATGCTGCCCTTAGAATGCCGGGCGTGACCAACATTTGGACACAGCCGATCATCAATCGAATTGAGATGCTGTCCACTGGCATGCGTTCACAGGTCGGTGTCAAGATTTTTGGGAATGATCTGCAGACCCTTGAAAATGTATCGAGGCTGGTGGCCGATGTAGTCAAGACCGTACCTGGGGCCGCCGATGTCTATCCTGAACAGATAGGCGGTTCGCCTTATATCGACATCACTATCAACCGGCAGGCCGCAGCACGATACGGCCTAGATGTCTCGACGATACAGGACGTGATCGAAAAGGGAATCGGTGAGACCAATCTCTCTGTAACGATCGAGGGCAGGCGCCGATTCCCCGTACGCGTGCGTTATGCTCCTCAGTTTCGCGACAACCCAGAGGCGATCGGCCGTTTGCCGGTTATAAGCCGCGCCGGAGCCGCCGTGCCGCTGAGCGAACTGGCTGAGATACGATCTGTCGAGGGCGCGACGATGATCAGCAGCGAAAATGGCTTGCTTCGAGGCACGGTGCTCTTGAATGTTCGCGGACGTGACATCGGATCTTTTGTCGAGGAAGCAAAAGATGTGATCTCCAAACAGGTCCAGCTTCCTGCAGGGTACTACCTTTCTTGGAGCGGCCAATATGAAAACCAGCAGCGGGCACGGCAGCGGCTGTTGATAGTAATTCCGATCGTCCTGATAGTCATTTTCGGGTTACTTTACCTCACATACCACTCGGCGATCGAGGCTGCGCACGTCGTTATGGCCGTTCCGTTCGCTCTTACGGGTGGGATCTTCTTGCTTTGGTTGCTTGGGTACAACTTTTCAGTTGCTGTATGGGTGGGCTTTATCGCGCTCTTTGGAACGGCCGTCCAAACCGGTGTTGTGATGGTGATCTACCTCCATGAGGCAGTTGAGAAAAAGAAAGCTGAGGTTGGCGGGCAACTCACCCGTAAGGAGCTGCTCGATGCTGTGGTTGATGGAGCCCTGCTTCGACTGCGGCCAAAGGTAATGACGGTTTCAACGGTAGTGGCCGGTCTATTGCCGATCATGTGGAGCACGAGCACAGGTGCCGAAGTAATGAAGCCACTGGCAACACCGGTACTTGGTGGCATGGTTTCGAGTTTGATACACGTTCTCATAATCACCCCCGTGATCTTCTATTGGATACAACTCCGAAGAATAAATGGCGAACGCGATCTTAACTTGAGTCACCAAGGAGAGGCGAAGGAATAGCCATGGAATATATCAGTCGGAGAAATTTCATAAAGTTAGGTGTGTTGGGTGCTCCAATAGTGCTCACTGCCACCAAAGCCGGTGCTCAAACGACTACCTTTAACTTGCCTTTAAGGGTTCCGCCAACGCTCATACCGTCGGCGTCGGACGCGACCACCGACTATTACGATCTGAGACTCCGACAGGAAGCTGTGCACATCGTCGGCGGGACTCAAACTTTGATATGGGGTTTTAACGGATCGTATCCTGGGCCAACGATACGTGCGACCCGGGACCGCCGTGTCATCGTGAGACATACAAACGATCTTCCTGAGGCCGTATCGATCCATCTTCACGGCGGCCATATCCCGGCCGACTCGGATGGACACCCGACGAGCTTAATTTCGCCGGGTGCGTATCGTGACTATGTATATCCAAATCGACAACTGCCAGCGACGCTCTGGTATCACGACCATACGATGGATCGCACCGGGAGGAATGTGTATCGGGGCCTGGCGGGATTCTATCTGCTGACGGACGAGATCGAGGATTCGATGATGCTACCCCGAGGCCGTTATGAGATACCGCTGGTGATCCAAGACCGTACATTCAATGCTGACGGCTCGCTCGCTTACAGCAACACAGGCATGAACAGAATGAATGGATTTCTCGGGGACAGGGTCGTCGTAAACGGTCAGATCCAGCCCTTTCATTTTGTCGAACGGCGCAAGTATCGCCTCCGGATACTTAACGGGTCTAATGCTCGGACGTACCAACTTGCATTCAGCAACGATCTGCCGTTTTATCAGATCGGCTCGGACGGCGGCATGCTCTCGTCTACGGTTGTTCGATCTAGCATCACTTTAGCACCCGCCGAGCGGGTCGATGTGGTCGTCGATTTTTCCGCGGCGAACCCAGGTTCGAATATTCAGCTATTGAATCAGATCGGGACCGGTACTACAGCGGAGGTAATGCAGTTTCGGGTCATTGCGATGAAGTACGGAAAAGACACGTCGGTAATTCCAACGGTCCTGCGTCCCGTAGACAGGATTCCGCCTGCATCGGCAAGCGTTACCCGCAATTTCACGCTCAATCTAACTATGGCCGGCGGCATGACGTTTACCTTTAATAACCAAGCATTCGATCCTAACAGGATCGACGCGACGCCATCACTGGGAGCGACGGAGATCTGGTCATTCAATAACCAGACCAATATGCTTCACCCCATCCATATTCACGGGATCCAATGGCAGATCCTGGATGTGAACGGTGCCGCTCCGCCGCCTTGGGAACTCGGATGGAAGGACACTTTTGTTGTGCCCGCGAACGGTACAACTCGTGTGATCGGCAAATTCACCGACTATGCGGGCGATTATGTGTTCCATTGCCATATTTTGGAGCACGAGGATTTTTCAATGATGGGCCAATTCAGGGTCATTTGATATAGGAAGCCGTTATGTTCATAAAATACTTCGAATTGGCCGGCCGTTTTCTGTTGGGATTGCCTGCTCTGATCGCGATGACCTTCGCGGGCTCCTCAATTGCGGCTCAGTCGAGTTCGGGGCGCATGAGGCCACAAACGGTGTCGGTCGAGATCACTAAAATGGGGTACACACCGGCAAGCATCACTCTTCGCCGTAACGTGCCGGCCCGCATCAAGTTCCTGCGCACAACTGACGACACCTGTGCGACAGAGGTCCTGTTTCCTGATCGCGGCATCCGGCGCGAGTTGCCGTTGGGGCGTTGGGTAACTGTCTCATTTACACCTTCGCGTGCTGGTGAATATTCGTTCACCTGTGGAATGAATATGCACCGCGGAAAGCTGATAGTTCGATAAGGATGTTGAAACTGCTCTGCAGATCATTAGGTATCTGGGCCGCAGCGGCACTGGTCTTGGCCTGTGCCTTTTCGGCCGCGGGGCAAACCGTTCCTCGAGCCGGTTCCGCCGCCAAATACTACGATCCTGTGAACGGCAGGCACGTCTCAACTCTCGTTTCGATGGCCTTGTCGCAAAACGCCGAGCTTTCTGCTATGCGGACCGAGGCGACGGCTGCTGAGCGTTTGCTCGACCAAGCCAGGCTGAGACCAAACCCTACCATTGAGTTCAACGCCACCCGTCAGGTAAACGGATCTGACAACAGCGCTATGGTCCAGGGCGAGATCCCGCTCGAACTCGGTGGCAGGCGTGGTTCTCGCATCCGGATCGCCGAAAGAGAGATCGAGATCAGGCGTCTCGCGCTGGCTGAGCGAGAACGCTCGATGGCCGGCGAGGTCATGTCAAAATTCGCCGAGAGTCTGGCGGCTATTTTCAAGCTGAGATTCATTGAGGAGATGCTCACCGTTGCGGAGCAAAATTACTCGCTAACCTCGGCAAAGGTAGAAGAGGGGCGAACTCCGCCGCTCGAACGCAATCAGGAACTGGTCGAACTCAATAGGATCAGGGCTCTAAGAGAGACTGCCGAGGGAGCGGTGGAGGTACAGATGTTCGAGCTGCGAAATCTTGCGGGGCTAAAGCCCGACGAACCTCTCCGGCTCAGAGGCACGCTTGATACGCCGGTCGATCCGCCGCCCTCGCGAGAAATGGCTACTGATCTGGCATTGCGAACACGGCCGGACCTTGCCGGGGCCCGCGCTGTTGAACTCTTGGCCGCGTCGAAGGTCGAGCAGGCAAAGTCTGAGGGGCGCGTTGACGCTGACGTTATGCTCGGCTATCAGCGTATGAAGAGCGGCTTTCCTCTGCTGGGCGTACAGGAACAAACGGGCGCGCTGCTGCCCATCGACAGCAAATTTCATTTCTTCACCTTTGGGGTAAAGCTGATGCTGCCCGTTCGCAATAGAAATCAAGGCATGATCGCTGCTGCTCGGTTCGAAGAGGATGCGGCTCGAAGCAGGCGCGAGTTTGGCGAGTTGACCATCAGGCGTGAGATCGCCTCGGCCTATGCTCGATACGAGCGTGCGGTCAAGGCAAGAGAGATCTACCGTGTCGGCGTTCGTGATCAAGCGTCGGCAAATCTTGGTATAGTGAGGGAAACCTACGAACTTGGCTCAAGAACCTTGCTGGATCACATTGCGGAGCAGCGTCGGTTCATCGATATTGAGACGGCCTTCATCGACGCGCAGGTCGAAGCGTACCTTGCCCGGGTCAGCCTTCTGCAGGCCACTAACTCGCCGGAGCTTGTAAACAAATGAACGAGACAGATGAAATTGGCATCGAGTCGCGAGATCAAGAGCCGCTCAATAAGCGGTCGATACATCCTGCCATCCTGGGACTTGTTGGTCTGGTCGTCCTTGCCGGGCTGATCTTGTTTGGATGGTACTTGTTGGGTGGCCGGAGTGAGACTGGAAAGCCGGTCCCGGCTCCGAGAAGCTCGACCGAAGACACACCTGCCGAAATGATCACCAATAAGACGTTAACGCTGTCGCCCGAGCAGATCAGAAACGCGGGGATAACGATCGAGCCGGTCGGTGAACAGCTCTCGACCGAGAGCACCAACACCTCTTCGACGGGAACCGTCGAGGCCAACGCCTATAGGCAGACACCCGCCTTAGCCCTTGTTGGCGGGATCGTGAGGCGGGTTGTGCCTGAACTCGGTCAGTACGTGAGGGCCGGTCAGACGGTCGCGGTGATCTTCAGCGATGAATTTGCCCAGACGCAGGCCCGCTACCTAACGCTTAGAACTGAAGCGGCAAACGCGAAATTAAATTACGATCGATCGCAAAAGCTCATTGCGGTAAACGCCCCCGGACGCGGCGAGCTTCAGGAAGCGGAAAAGCAGCGCAAGGCCGCTGAGGCAGCGCTAAATGAAATGCGAAACCGCTACGGCAGGACCTCGCGCCTGCTCGAGATCGGGGCAGCAAGTCGCGAGGAACTGGAGCAGGATAATACAAAGCTTCGGACGGCCGAAGCTGAACTAGAACAGGCAAGGCTCAGGGAATCGCGGGCTGTCGAATTGTTGGCTCTCAGCCCTGAGGTGAAAGCCGCAAGTGAGGAAGCTCTTAACAAGCTGCGTTCCGCCGAGAGTGAGTTGGCATCGACTCGCCAACGGCTGCAGTTGTACGGAATGCCAGCGTCTCGAATCAACGCCCTTAGTTCGCCAGCACAGATCACATCCGAGCTTTCGGTGCCAGCGCCGGTTTCGGGTACCGTGACCTCGAGAGTAGTAAACGCGGGCGAAGTAGTCGAGGCGAACAAAGAGATCCTTAAGGTCACCGACCTTTCAAGCGTATGGGTCATTGCACAGGTCTATGAACGCGACCTCGGCCATATGCGGACGGGCAGCGGAGCTAGCATTTCGTCGGACGCGTTCCCAGATCAAATCTTCAGAGGCACCATCACGTACATTGACCCACAACTGGACCAGGCCACACGGACCGGCAAGGTGAGAATAGAGACCTCTAACCCCGGCGGGGAACTGAAACTCGGAATGTACGTCCGAGCGGCGTTCGGTTCGCTTGGCAACGCTGAACGTACCGTTCCCGTCGTCCCGTTGTCGGCGGTTCAATCGATCGACGAGAAACAGACCGTTTTTGTTTCGACCGGCGACCCCAATGTCTTCGAGCTTCGTCCCGTGAGGTTGGGTTCCGAATCGAACGGGAAATATCCCGTGCTCGAAGGCCTGACCGTCGGGGACCGCATCGTCACGAATGGCAGCTTTGCCCTCCGTGCCGAATGGATCAAGCTGTCTCAGACATCGAGGTGAGAAATAACACTCAATAACGAAAAATGATCAACCTCGCACGTCGGGTAGTGGTCCGATCAGCTGCTTTTGCTTTGGAGATCAATTAGCCTTGCGCGGCACCTTTTCATCCATCATCGCGGCCGGATACACGAAGGCAGCCATAATGGTTGCGGCCTGTTTCATATCGTCTGGCAATATCCGGTCGTAGTTATCCAGGTAATTCCTCCATTTTGGATCAGTGCGGCAGGTCAAATAATGTCTGCGAAGGTTCAAATAACATCTTAATCTTGCCTCCGGTGCAGAAAGTGAGCCTAATCACAAGCAGTTCATAGGGGGGGGGGTTGGCCTTCGATGCCTCTCTAATGTGGTATGGCCATGAGGGCTAGTTGATGAACGATCGTCGCACGAAGTCTTCGGGGACAGGCGGTGTCATCGATCGCTATCGGTGATCACCGATGATAGTGAATTGGGTGTTGCGGTGGAGGCTTTGGGGTCGACGCGACGCGACGGTGGTTTCGGGTACGTTAGGAGACGGACAGAGGAGATCTCCTCACCATTTTTTCCGGAACGAGCGGCAAAAGATGTGTGACACAACTGGCGGTTTTAGGTGACCCAAGTGGGCAAAATGGGTGACCCAAGCGGGGAAAATGCGGGAACAGAAAGCCGGTTCCCGTCGGTTCCCGGCCGTTTGTCCCATGGGCGGTCCTCGCGTGCACTTGTTGAGGCGGTAAATACTTGCATCTCAGACGGTTTTGGGTCAGAATTTGGCGGATTAGTAACAAGTCAGAATTAACGGGCAACAACCAGCAGGGAATGAGTCGGCGGTCTGTACTGTCGCTTGTCACGATCTGCTCGTCACGCAGCCGAGCCAACAAAAATTATGTCAAACTCACTTTTTCGCAAGAAGTCCATTGAACAGATCCAGGCCGATGCGGCCTCGGGATTTTCTGATTCGGAGCTTGTTCCGGGAGCACCGGGCGAGGAACACACAGGCCTGAGGCGTTCGCTTGGGACTTTTGACCTGACAATGCTCGGGATTGCGGCTATCATCGGGGCCGGGATCTTCGCCATGGTCGGCAACGCTGCCAATCGCGGCGGCCCGGCAGTCATTCTCCTGTTTATTTTTGCGGCGATCGCTTGCGGGTTTGCGGCGTTATGTTACGCGGAATTCGCGTCAAAGATACCGATCGCCGGCTCGGCTTATACATACGCATACGCCTCCTTCGGCGAGCTGCTGGCGTGGATAATCGGCTGGGACCTTCTGGTCGAATACGCTATCGGTAATATCGCCGTCGCGATCTCGTGGAGCGACTATTTCACAGGATTGCTGGCCGCCAACGGCATCAACATTCCGCTGCATTACACGATGGACTTTCGGACGGCGCATCTCGGTTTCGACGCCGTCAGCGAAGCGATGAAAGGCGGTGGTGCGACCGTCGAAAGCCTTCGCGCCGCATGCGAAGCCAAGGACGCCGCCGTCTCGTGCGGGGCGATCGACGCGTTTACTGCGTGGACTTCTGCACCGCAGATCGCGGGCCTGCCCGTTGTGCTCGACCTGCCCGCGTTGGGCATCGTATTTCTAATAACGTGCCTTGTTTACGTCGGCATCCGCGAATCTAAGACCGCCTCGAACATCATGGTCGCGGTCAAGCTGGCGATCATTCTGCTGGTCATCATTCTCGGTGCGTTTTACGTCAACACGGCAAACTGGAGCCCGTTCATGCCCAACGGTTTTGGCGGCGTGATGACCGGCGTGTCGGCCGTATTTTTTGCGTATATCGGTTTTGACGCTTTATCGACGACTGCCGAGGAATGCAAAGACCCGTACAAGACGCTGCCGCGAGGTATGATCTACAGCCTGATCATTTGTACCGTGCTGTATGTGGCCCTTGCACTCGTGCTGACCGGCATGGTCTCGTATACCAAGCTTGCGGTCGGCGACCCGCTGGCGTTCGTGTTCGGCCCTGAGGGCGTCAACATCCCGTGGATCTCGGGCATCATCGCGGTAAGTGCGATCGTGGCGATCGCGACCGTGCTGCTCGTCTTCCAGCTCGGCCAGCCGCGTCTCTGGATGGCGATGAGCCGCGACGGCCTGCTGCCGAAGATATTCTCATCGATACATCCGCGTTTCCGCACGCCGTGGTTTTCGACGATATTGACCGGTATCGTCGTCGCCGTGCCGGCGTTATTCATGAACCTTTCCGAGGTCACCGACCTGTCGGTCATCGGTACGCTCTTCGCGTTCGTGATCGTGTGTGCGGGCGTTTTGGTCAAGGACAAGGAGTTTGCGGGCCAGAAGCGCTTCGTGCCGTATATCAACTCGCAGTTCATCGTGCCGGTACTTGCGGTGCTGATCGCGGGCGGGCTGTATTACTTCAACGGCGAGGCCCTGCGGACGTTTTTCACCGATTACACCTCGAGCGAAGAGGCGGCTTTTTATCATAAGATACCGTACTTCGTGTTTGCGGCGTTCTCGCTCGTGATGGTCGTGCTTTGCTTCGTGAAACGGCTTTCGCTGATACCGGTGCTCGGCGTGATGTGCTGCACATACTTGATGACCGAACTTGGAATGACCAACTGGATCAGGTTTGGGATCTGGCTGATCGTTGGATTGGTAGTGTATTTCCTGTACAGCTACAAGCACAGCAATCTGCACAAGAGCGAAACCGCAGAGGCGGGCACTTAACTATGATCTGACGGTGTCAGATTCGGTCAGATGGAGTCTGGTTTGCGGTTTACAATTCTTTACACTCGCGCCGGAACCAATTGGGTTAGAATCGCGTCTTACAAGGCGGACAATCGATCCAATTTGAAACCTCGAACAGGAGCTATTTTATGAAGAAGAACTTTGTTTTGGCGGCGGCTGTTGCTGTGCTGGCAATGGCTTTCACCGTATCGGCACAGAAGGCGCCCGATTTTAGCGGCAAGTGGAACCTCGACCTGACCAAGTCGGACCTCGGCCAGCAGGCGGCGATGATCAAATCGCAAACACTGACTATCACCCATAGCGGTGCGTCCTTCAAGGTTGCTACGCAGACCGAGCGTAACGCTCCTCCGGCCGATTCGGCGGGCGGCGGTGCCCGTCCGGGCGGCGGCATGGGCGGCATGGGCGGCGGCGGTGGTGAGCAGGCTTATACGCTTGACGGTAAGGAAGTCAGCACTGAGCGTCAGGGTCCGAATGGTACGATGACGATCAAGACCAAGGCGGAACAGACCGGCAGCAAGATCGTCATTTCGACAGTCTCTCCGGGCCCAAATGGTGATATGAAGACCACGTCAACATATGAACTTAGCGCCGACGGCAAAGGTCTGACCGTGACCCGTGAGAACCCCAGAGGAACGACCAAGAGCGTTTACGTTAAAGGCTAGGTCAGTTTGATCTCAGGTTTAAGAAGGCGGGCTCCCATGGCCCGCCTTTCCTAGTTTTCGAACTGGATCGTCTCGATTATCTCCTGCATGTACCGCTTGCCGAGGTCGAGTTCCTCGCGTTTCAGCGAAACGGCACCGACCACCGCGTGTCCGCCGCCGCCGTATCTCTCGCAGATCTCGGCGATATTGTGGATGCGCGGTCTTGGGGCCCACGGATTTGAGCCGACGGAAATCTTGGTCCTGAAATCGCTCCGGGTCAGCGAGATATTGTATGTCGTCTCCGGATAAAAGTAGTAAGGAATGAACTTGTTGTAACCGTCGATGTCCGTATCGGTCAGGTCAAAGCGGACCACACCGCGCTCGTAGATGCACCGATCCTTTATCAATTCCACCGTCTTCCAGTGCCGTTCGAGTATCGGTTCGAGCTTTGCTTGGATCTCGTCGCTGGCAACAATATCGTCGAGCGAGCGTTCCGTGAGCATTCGGATGATCTCCTCGACGAATGCAGGATCTTTTTCGCCCTCGATGACCTGCATCAGCTTGAGTGCCGACGAGCGAAGCTCGACACATTGTGCAGGCGACTCGTACAGGGCACCGTCGATGATGTGTGCCCACTCGACAAGTTCGTCAAGCGAGTTGTCCTCAAAGCCGAACTCATCACGGGTGACGCGCGCGATGAACTCGGCGCACGACTTGCTCGTCGTATCGAGGAACTTCTTGCCTGACGTGTCCGCCAGGAAATGCTGCTCATCTTCCTTAGTAAGGAACGCCGACTGATGATGATCGAACCACCACGTCAGGCGCTCATCGGGGCAGTACTTAAAATCGACGATGGCATTCTCGTCACCGTCAAACTGATCGCGGTCAAAGGCGTTTCCCGCCCGGTGCATCGTCGGTGTGTAGGCGACAAGGGCGTCCGGATGCACCTTGGCACGATAAAATTTGGTAAATATCGCGGCGGAAGAAACACCGTCGAAGCAGTTGCCGTGATAAAGTATCCGCAGTTTCATATAATTCCAATTTGCCGCCGGGCAAAACATTTTAGGCTAGAGGACGGCACCGCCTCTCGTCAAGGAAACGACTATGAATATCAGGATCGCGCATCGTGACGACACCGATGCATTGGTCGAGTTCAATCACGCAATGGCACTCGAGACTGAAGGTAAGATGCTCGCCCGCGACCTACTGCGTCCGGGGGTCGAGGCCGTATTTTCAGATCACAATAAGGGCTTTTATGTCGTCGCGACCGATGACGACACGATCGTTGGGGGTCTGATGGTCACGTATGAATGGAGCGATTGGCGCAATGCATGGTTTTGGTGGATACAGAGTGTGTTCATCAAGCCGGAGGCCCGCGGCCAGCATCTCTATACCCGAATGTATGAGTTTGTGAAGGAGCGTGCGGCCGCGGCAGACAACGTCTGCGGTTTTAGACTGTATGTCGAGAATGACAACGAACACGCACGCAAGGTCTATGACGCTGTAGGAATGCACGAGTCGCATTATCTGATGTACGAAGAAGAGGTATGACGAAGATCAGCGAAGCTGAATTCGCCCGCATTTGCAACGGCATACGCGACGACCGCGAGACGATAATCAAGCATAATCCGATCGGACCTGACGAAGAGGTCCTGCTGTGGATGCTGCTGAGCTGCCTTATCAGTTACCTCAACCTCTCGGATGTCGAGACGCCGTGCTTTACCGGCAAACCCGATGCAGCAACTTATAGAAACGCCGTTCTTTTTGTGATGGCAGACCGTCGGCAAAGCGACTTTGCAGTCGAGCCGTATCTTGAGAGATTAGCCGATGTTGATTGAGACATTTCCACTCACACCGTTTCAGCAGAACACGCGGATCGTCACGTGCGAAGAGTCACGCAAGGCGATCTGTATCGACCCCGGCGAAGCTTCTGACGAATTGGCCGAATACCTCACTGCAAACGATCTCGAGCTTCAAGCGATCACTCTGACCCACGGTCATCTCGATCATATAGGTGGTACCGCCGACCTGCGTCGGAGATTTCCGGACGCCGAGGTCCTGCTTCATAAGGATGACGAGCCGCTTTATTACGGGCTTCCAAAACAGCCATTGATGATGGGCCTGCAGCCGCACCAACTCAAGGCACTCGGGCTTGAGTTCGACGATCCGCCGCGGCTCACGCGAAACTGGCAGCATGGCGAGATCTACGAGGTCGGCTATCTTCGCTTCTCGGTGCGTCATTGTCCCGGCCACACTCCGGGGCACGTCGTTCTCGCGGAGGAGAACGAGAAAAGGGTCTTTGTCGGCGATTGCCTTTTCCTCGGTTCGATCGGGCGAACCGACCTGCCCGGAGGCGACTTTGACCAGTTGATCGAGTCGATCGAGACACAGATACTATCGCTGGACGACGAGACGATCGTCTATTCCGGCCACGGGCCCGAGACTACGGTCGGCCGCGAGCGTACTACAAACCCCTTTCTTACGGGACAATACCGTCTTTCTCAGGGCCGGTTCATTTAGCGCCGCGTGCCGCATCTATTCTGCCGGGGCGTTCGAATGTTACAATGTCCGAAACCAAAATACGGAGACAATCAATGAAGCGAACACTCGTTTTGACACTCGCAGCGTCGTTACTTAGTTCTACTGCCGCTTTCGGCCACACAGACCTGATCAAGGGGCACGTGACATCGCCCCAACAGGCAAACTTCCGCACGGAAAAGGTTGCCGGGAACGTTCATGTCCTTTTCGGCAACGGTGGCAATATCGGCCTTTCCGTTGGGCCCGAGGGCGTCCTAATGATCGACACCCAGTTTGCGAATATCGCCGACCGGGTCAAGGCCGAGATGGCAAAGCTTGGCTCCGACAAGCCTCGCTTTATCTTTAACACTCACTGGCACGGCGACCACACCGGCGGGAACGAGATATTTGGTAAGGACTCGATCATCATCGCCCACGAGAATGTCCGAAAACGGATGGAGGAGACGACTATGTTTCGCGGACAGGCACGCACGCCGTCGCCTAAGGTCGCGTTGCCGATGTTCGTTTACTCCTCTGGCATGTCGGTCTATTTCAACGGTGAGCGGATAAACGCCGTTTATATGCCAAAGGGCCATACTGACGGTGACACCGTGCTGTTTTTAACGGGTTCGAATGTCGTTCATCTTGGTGACGATTTCTTTGTCGGGCGTTTTCCGTTCGTCGATCTCGAGAGCGGAGGATCGGTTCAGGGGCTGATCAATAACATCGGCGACCTCATCCAGATGATCCCGCCGGACGCGAAGCTGATCCCGGGCCATGGTGCCGTTGCGACGCTGAGCGACCTTCGCGACTACCACCAGATGTTGATAGACACAACTTTGATCGTTCGTAAGGCGATGTCTGAGGGCAAGTCGCTCGACGAGATCAAAAAGGCCGGAATGCCCGAAAAATACAAGGAGGCCGGATCAGGTTTTATCAACACTGACGCCTGGATAACGGCCATACACACGAGCTACTCGAAGAAATAAGGGCCACAACGCCATATACAATGAAGGCACGAACTAGAGAAACGCAAATCTCTCTTTCGTGCCTTCTCGATGTCCTACGATCGCTTCACTACGCTACCGTGATCTCTTTGTTCAGATAGACGTCCTGGATAGCGTTGAGCAACTCAACACCCTCTGCCATCGGACGCTGAAAAGCCTTGCGGCCTGAAATCAGTCCCGTCCCGCCACCGCGTTTGTTGACAACGGCCGTTCGAACGGCATCGGCGAGGTCGCCCGCACCCTTTGACTCGCCGCCCGAGTTGATCAGGCCGCAGCGGCCCATGTAACAGTTGGCAACTTGATAACGAACAAGGTCGATCGGGTTCTCGGTGGTTAACTCTTCATAAACCTTCTTATGGGTCTTGCCGTAGCTTCCCGACGCATTCATTGCAGGATAGCCGCCGTTACGCTCGGGCAGTTTCTGTTTGATGATATCGGCCTGGATAGTCACACCAAGGTGGTTTGCCTGGCCCGTAAGGTCGGCGGCCGTGTGCATGTCGCCCTCCGGCGTTTTGAATTTCGAATTACGCAGGTAACACCACAGAATGGTCGCCATGCCAAGCTCGTGGGCGTAGGCGAAAGCCTCGGCAACCTCGGTGATCTGTCTGGTAGATTCTTCTGAACCAAAATAGATCGTCGCACCGACGGCGACCGCGCCCATATTGCTCGCCTGCTCGACCGTACCGAACATCACCTGGTCGAACTGGTTCGGATAAGTCATCAATTCGTTATGGTTGATCTTTACGACAAAGGGTATTTTGTGGGCGTATTTGCGGGCAACTGAGCCCAGGACGCCGTAGGTCGAGGCAACGGCATTGCAGCCGCCTTCGATAGCGAGCTTGACGATATTCTCAGGGTCGAAATACATCGGGTTAGGAGCGAAGCTCGCTCCGGCCGAATGCTCGATACCCTGATCGACCGGCAGGATCGAAACGTAACCTGTTCCGGCAAGGCGGCCGTGATCGATCAACGTCTGGATACTGCGCAGAACCCTGGGGTTGCGGTCTGAATGTGCCCAAACGCGATCGACAAAATCGCCGCCCGGCAAGCTAAGATCTTCTTTTGGTATTGTGTTGCAAACGTGGTTGAGCAGCGAATCGGCCTCAGGGCCCAACAGCTCTTGTATCTTGCTATGGTCAATAGACATATATGATCTCCTCGAAGGATAGTGGTCAGAAAAAGGTAATTATACAATAAGCCCGCCCGGGTTGCTTAACGACGCCGATGCCACAACAAATTCCGCAAACTGAGCTCAAAGAACTTGCAGAGCGTAGGGCGAAGATAAGGGACAAAGGATAAGTCCGGGCACGATTCGACGTTCTAGCTTTTCACTCCTTCGCTTTTCGACCCTTGTGCGCCGTTTGTCCGGACAAGTGTCGGACAGTGTCCGGATAAATGACAGACCGTTCAATTTTTTTTGTTAGTAAACATTCAAATTTCCTCAGCATTTTTGCATTTTCGGCAAAAACACGTATTGAACATAACATACTGTTGCACAGATAGCAATAGATTTCTTCAATGGACGCCCCCCGATCCTCACAGGTTGCCTGCCGATCATTAGAATTGCCCCGTCGTTTACGGCGGTGGCATAGAGCCCCCGAATTGGCCGGAGCGTGCGGAGCACGCGACAGAGCAATTGCGATGTATAATGCCGTGGAGAAAAAGATGGGCGCCCGCCGGACGGGTTTAGAGGCATTGGGCCGGAACGCGGTTGACTTGAATTCAACGCAGGAATTTCAATGTTGGAACTCAGTATTGCGAGCCTAGCCGCGTAGCGGCTAATTGAATTTAGCCGTGGACATTTGTCCATGGAGACATGCGATCCATTCGACCCGCGTCGCGTAGCAACGCCTGAAAAGAATATGGCTAACACA
>CAZJFB010000058.1:0-16406 GCA_964545145.1 uncultured Chloracidobacterium sp.
GGCCGAACCCGGCGGACGACGGAGCGAAACAGACGAGACGTGCACGCACACAGCGGCCCGAGGAGTTCGACATCATCCAGCAATGGACTAGAGAGAACCCGATCTCGATCCTCCGCCGACGCGAGCAGTAACACAAACAACCAACGCACCGGTACCGAAGAAACCAACCAAACACTTCGGTACCGGTCATTCAAATACTCAAAGGCAGCCGGCAAGGCTGCCTTTATTATTTGGATATGGACAGAACGCGAAGTTATGCGGTAATCTGACCGTTCCGGCGTGCATCTAATTCACGTGAAACACTTTAGTATGATCATTTCAAAATTCCTGGCGATATCATTTTCGGCCGTTGCAGCGTTCTCGATACTGCTTGCCTGTCAGACCAAGACCGTCAAGAGCGAGGAGCCCCCAAACACCGCTGCTCAGCCCGCGGCAACGCCAAAAAATACGGAACCGATAACCATCGCCGCCGTTGGCGATATAATGATGGCGTCGCCATTCCCGAATGAAAGCCGTATGCCGCCGAACGACGGTGCCGACCTGCTAAAGGATTTCACGCCGATCCTGTCGGCCGCTGATATCGCGTTCGGCAATCTCGAAGGGCCGATCATCGACAGCGGCATCTCAGCAAAGTGCCGTCCCGGTTCGACGCAGTGCTTTGCCTTTCGCGTACCGACCCGATACGGTAAGTACCTTAAGGAAGCTGGATTTGACGTAATGAGCGTCGCGAACAATCACGCCGGGGATTTTGGCTACGCGGGACGAGCGAGCACGCAAAAGGTTCTTGATGAACAAGGCATCAAATACGCTGGCAGCCTCGAACCTCTCGCAACCACCGCCTATCTCGAATCACGCGGGAAAAAGGTCGCCTTTATAGGCTTTGGGCACAACAACGGTATGCCCAATATCAATGATCTCGACGGCGCACGGCGATTGGTCACCGAGGCCGGAAAGAATGCCGACCTCGTCGTGGTCTCGTTTCACGGCGGGGCTGAGGGCACGGACGCCCAGCGGGTACCGAATCGCAATGAGATATTCCTGGGCGAGAATCGCGGCAATCTACCGCTTTTCGCCAGAACCGTAATTGACGCAGGAGCCGACCTCGTCATCGGCCACGGCCCGCACGTAATGCGTGGGATCGAGATCTACAAAGATCGACTAATCGCATATAGTCTCGGTAATTTTTGCACTTACGGCTGGTTTCGGCTTTACGGCGAGACCGCGTTGACAATGGCCCTGGAGGTAAAGATCGGTGCCGACGGCAAATTCCTTGGCGGTAAGATACACTCCGGTAAGCAGGAGGGCCGCGGCGGGCCGCTTCTTGACCCGACAAATGCAGGGCTTCGGGTAGTCCGCGGACTGTCTGAGATGGATTTTGCGGCAAACGCTCCAAAGTTCGCCGATGACGGCACTATCTCGCCCAAGTAATTACTTCTTTGTTTTTTCTATTTCCTTGATCATTTTGGTGGCCCGGTTTCGGGCCATCAGCGGCAGGCGCTCGTCGAGCGATAGCTCGGTCAGAAATGGAACGAGGTGCGGCGGGTCTGAAAATTCGCTCCGCTTGTAGTACGAGTCCGCGAGATCCATAAGGCCCGGGGTCAGCAGCGGCTGGTTCTTACGCGCAAGGTCGATCTCGAAACGCCAAGTGTATTCATTCGAGACCCGGCGGTACTCGTCCATTATCAGCTTGGCACTCTTATTCTCGGTCCAGTTGAATTTTACCGTCCGCTCACGGCCGTCCTTCTTCATCCGAAACTCGATATTACCCATGTGCGAATAGTCACGTGCGACCTGATATTCCTCTGTCGACTGAAGGAAGTTTAGTTCGGCGGCGGCTCCCTTGATCGCGACCAATGTAACGGAAGATAGTTCGATCGGATCGACGATCGGCTCGTCAAAGGTGCCTTTCATCATCGAGATCGTGCCTTTACCGGCCTCGTCGTGTTCGATCTCGATACGGGAATACGTGAAGCCCGGCCGTGTGAACGTGTAATAGTAAACCGGGGCTGCTTGGCCCTTCTGCCTGGCCGGGGTCTCGGAGTTTGCCGGCGTGTCTGCGGGCCTCCCGTTTCGTTTGGCGGCCGGCACTTCAGGTTCCGGAGCCGGCGTCGGCTTCGGGGTAGCCGTGGCGGCCGCTGTTGGTTTAGATGCCGGACGCTTGTTCGACTTGCCGCTCGTACTCTGCGATGCAACGCCGAGTACGGCTGCCGCGAGCACAATTAGAATGTGTATTGATCGGAGGCCTGTCTTCATCGAACGATAAGTCTATCCGAAAACACGCAAGATCTGGAATCTCCGGCTAAGACCTGAGTTGGATGCGTTGACGCGGCGAACGGTTGGAAATTGCTCCTCAGCAGTCTGCGGACCTAGAACCTGCATTCGCTCAATCTTTCGTCCGTTGCTCGATATTACTATTCGAACTTGACCGAGACGACCTTTGAAACGCCCGCTTCCTGCATGGTCACGCCATAGAGAGCCCGGGCAGCCTCCATCGTTCGCTTGTTGTGGGTGATGACGATAAATTGTGTCTTTTCAGACATTTCCGCGATCTTGCCGGCAAATCGGCCGACGTTTGCGTCATCGAGCGGAGCATCAACTTCGTCGAGCAAACAGAATGGCGATGGGCGATATTTGAAGATCGCGAGCACGAGTGCGATCGCGGTCATGGCCTTTTCGCCGCCCGAGAGAAGCTGAATATTCTGAAGCCGCTTGCCCGGTGGTTGAGCCACGACCTCGATGCCGGCCTCGAGGACATCTTCCGCCTCCATAAGCGTCATTTCGCCGCGTCCGCCGCCGAAGAGCTCCATGAAGAACTGGGTAAAGTTCTCGTTGATCTGTTCGAAGGCATTTCGAAATCGCTCGCGTGACCGCTGTTTGATCTCGCGAAGAGCTTCTTCTGTTGCCGCAATGCTGTCGATGATGTCCTGACGCTGTGACGTAAGGAAAAGGTGTCGCTCCTCGGCCTCGCCGAGTTCCTCGAGGGCGAGCATATTTATCGCGCCAAATCCCTCGAGGCGGGCCCGCAGGTCATCGGCCTCGCGCCGGGCAGTTTCAAGTACGAACGACTCATCCGGTTCGATATCGCGAAGCAGGTCGCCGAGTGGAACGTTCAGTTCCTGCTGACAGTTCTCGACCGTGTTCTTTAGTTCGGTCACGGCCTCAGCCTGACGTATCTCGATCTCGGCTCGCTCGTTACGAGCCATTGCGGCACGGTGGTTGAGATCGACAAGTTCCTCGCTGGTCGTATCCGAGAGCGAACGCGCCGCTGCCAGAGCGTTGATAGCATTGGTAATCTCGACATTCTCGTTCTCGATCTGATCTCCTGCCGATGAGATGCGATCCGTAATAGAGTTGATCTCGTCACGAAGTTCCTTGATCTTTGTCTCGGCCTCGCCAAGTTCCATCGTTTGGAACGCGAGACGTGACTCGACCTCTTTCGCCTCGTTCTCGACGCGGCGAAGCGCCGAGACGGCCGATCGTCGACGTTCGTCCGAGGTTGCCGCGGTCATTCGTTTCTGGTTAAGCTCGGCGCTCGCCGATTCCGTACGGGCCCGGGCCGTGCCCAATTCGGCGGCGATGCGTTCGAGAGCGACTGCCGCCTCGATGCGGGCGGAGTCTGCCGCCTGCTTGCCGGTGGACGCATCCTCTCGCTTCTGCCGCACCTCAGCGATCTCGCTCTGGATCTGTCCAGCCTCGTCAGCGACGACCTTACGATGACGCTCGGCCCGCTCGATCTCCTCCTTGGCTGAGTGGACCTGGATCTGCAATACATGAATTCCGCGATCGACTTTGATCATCAGCGACTGAAGATCGACCATCTTTGTCTCGTTCTCGACGAGTGCCCCGCGGGCGGTCTCGGCAACGGCTGCGGCCCGATCGATGTCAGCCGCCAGCTTTTTGCAGTCCTTGCCTAGCTGATTGAGCTCTCGCTTGAAAGCCAGCAGCGAGTCGTTCTTGCCTGCAGACTTGCGTTTACCGCCGACCAACAGACGCCCACCGAGCAGGATATCGCCGTCGTAATTGACCAATGTCTCGCCGGCGGCCGGCTTTGAGTCGTCAAATTCGCGCACCAGGCGAGCATCCATCTCACGCGGAAAGATCTCGCGAAGAGCGGTAGCCACATCGGCATTGACTCCCAGAACGTCCGCGATCGTCTGGCCGTCGCGGCTCGCCGTATCGCCTAATACGGCTTCGCCCTTTGGCAGTACGATCATGGCCGTGCGGCCGATATCATTGGCAGTAAGCCAGGCGGAAACGCGTTTTGCGTCCGCGAGCGACTCGACAACGACGGCCTCGAGGAACGGGCCAAACAGCGTTTCGACCGCGGTCTCGGCCTCGCGGGCGACGTTGAGCCGGTCCGCAAGCACACCGCCAAGTTTGACGCCGATATCCTTCGCGGCCGCAAAAAGCTTCTGGACCTGCGGTGCGTAAACCGCACGCTTCTCTTCGAGCTCGTTGAGCGTAGCGAGGCGATGCCGCTTTGCAGAATGCTCGTCCTGAAGCGACTGAAGCTCGGCCTCGGCGGTACGGAGAGCGTTTCTCGCATCGGTCGTGACCGCCAGCAATTCTTCTTTTTCGGCGTTCAGCCCCGCAAGCTTGGCTTCCTCAGCCTCGAGGTTGTGGGCCAGCTCCTCCGCGGCCCTTTGGTTAGCGATAAATGTCTCGTCGGCACGAGTTCCCTCTTTTTCGAGTCCGATAGCCCGGTTGGCAAGCCGTTCGAGCTGACTGTCGAGTTGGCGTGCGACCTCGTCGAAGCGTTCGACGGCTCCCGTATGCTGCATCAGTTCGCCGCGGAGCGTTTCGAGCGAAGCCTCGATCACCGCCAGCTTTTCAGATTCACCGCGGTGAGCTTCCTCCGATTCGCGCAGGGCCGCATCCGCCTTGGCAAACTCGCTGCTCTCGGTCTCCTCGTCCTGACGAAGCCTCTCGATCTCGGTCGCAAGCATTTCGAGCCGCTTAGTGCTCGTCCCGATCTCTCCGCGAAGGCTCTCGCAGCGGTTGTTGAGGCTGACGATCTGATCCGATTTGTAGATGTGCTCGCGCTCGGCACGGTCGCGCTCTAGCGCGTTGTTGGCATGTATCCTGCGAAGCTCGGCGAGACTCTCCTCAGCGGCACGTGCTTTTTGCGTCGTCTCGCGGGCAGCCTCTTCCTTCGCCGTGACCTCGGCGAGCAGCTTGGCCTCGGCCTCACCTGCAGCAGCAAGGCGGACCTTGAGATCTTCAGAGAGGTCCGACAGATACCTGCCCTCAGCCGCGTAAAGTTGACGCAGCAGGCTGCGAAACTCCTCTTGCAGAATCTTGAACCGCCGCGTCTTTGCCGCCTGCCGACGAAGCGAATTGACCCGCGTCTCGACCTCGGAGACGATATCGTAAATACGGCCAAGATTGGTCTTAGCTGTCTCTAGCCGTGTCTCGGCCGCACGCTGACGGGCTCGGAATTTTGATATTCCGGCGGCTTCCTCGATCAGGCTGCGACGGTCGGCGGGCTTTGCCGACAGGATCTGCCCGATACGGCCTTGCTCGATGATCGCGTAGTGAGCACCTGACAAACCGGTTCCGGCAAAAAGGTCGGTAATGTCGCGAAGGCGGCAGGTCTTGCCGTTCAGTTGATACTCACTTTCGCCCGAAAGATAGAGGCGACGAGTCACCGATACCGCCTCGCCCGGTGCAAAGTCCAGTGCGAATGAACGCGGCCGCCAATGGCGTTTCGTGCGGACCTTGGTCTCGACGACCTGCGCGGAGCCGACAGCGAGAGCCTTAACTGTCTCAACCGACTCGACCTCGGCTTCCGAGCCGACAAGGTCATCGCCGATTGCGATCTCCTCTCCCGCAACAGCCACCTCCTCAGCAGCGGATCCCTCGTCGATGCCCTCGATCTCGTTCATATCGACGGCGGCCTCGTCGATACCGCTCAGGGCCTCGTCGATGTCGTCAAGCTCGTCCTCGTCGATGTCAAATACGGTCTCGTCGCGGACGAGATGGAGCACTACCTCGGCCATGCCGCCCGGCTTTCGGCTCTTGGTGCCGGCAAAGACGACGTCCTTCATCTCGCCCCCGCGGAGCGATTTTGCACGCTGCTCGCCGAGGACCCATGAAATGGCGTCGGAAACGTTAGACTTGCCGCAGCCGTTGGGGCCGACGACCGCAGTGATGCCGCTGCCGGTGAAAACGATCTCCGTATAGTCGGCAAATGACTTAAAACCTGTAATTTCTAGGCGCTGGAGCTTAAACATCCTATAGTGCTCTTCGTTTGGGGAAGCACTATATTTTGTTGTATTCGACGTTTGAAGTCAACCTTAGATCATCTCTCCGCCGACGTTTCTGAGGCCTTGTTTTTCGGCCCGCTCATTGTCGAGTTCAGTAAGTACGTCGAGCAGGAAATTGGTGTTTGACGAAACTGAGATAATGACCGGGAATTCGTGGTCTGAGACGTTGAACTCAAACGTACCGCTGTTGACCTCGATGATATCGCGAAAAGCCGCGACGCCGTTGTTGCCGTTGCACTCGGCATCGACGATCTTGCCCTCGTTGAACGCGACATTGCCCAAATGCAGGTCCGATTTGATCACGAGCAGTCCCGTCATCTTGGCACTTTCGATCACCTGAACGGCGTCGAAAATGCTCACAAACGCGAGATTCCCTGCAAAAGTCACATCGGTTCTGACCTTTTGCGGGGAACGGTCGCGATTGACCGCAAAATCAGGCCGGCGGGCACGACGGATCGCCTCAAGCCCGGGCGCCACCGAGATACGCGGGTCGAGAAGTTTTGCCTCCTGCAGCCGGTCGTAGGCGAGGTCAAATTCCTCGCGGGCGATATATAGGCTCACCAAGGCGAGGCATTGCTTTGCAGCCTCATTGAGATTCTTTTGCTTGACGCAGATGTCGCGCATTTTCTCGCGAAGGGGTATCGAGCGCGGCGAACGCTCGAGAGAATCGCGAAGCAATGCAAATGCCTTTTCCGGCGAGGAGTACTTTACAAAAAGGTCGGCATCGAGCAGCACGGACTCGATCGTAGTCTCGGTTACAGGCACCTGGGGTTCAGCGATCGCAAGGCTCATACATCAAGACGTGAACAAAAATGTTCAACACTTAAATCTATCACGAACCTGCGGTTTAGTCACTACTTTTTTGGCCCGCAAGAAAGAGGGACCGCCCATGAAGCGGTCCCGTAAAGCGAGTCTTCCTGTCCCTATACCTAGAAGTCGAACCTGATGCCCAGTCTAATGCGTCGCGGCGTTATCGTTCGCGTCGGCGCCAGGAATCCGTCCTTTGCGGTCTGAACCGTCGTAGCGTTGGTACTATTCAGGAAATCGAAATTAATAAAGTTAGAACCGAAGCTGAACACATTCGCATTGAAGATGTTCGTGAACTCCGCCGTCGGACGGATGCGGAATCGCTCTTTTACCTTAAACTCGCGGCTCACGTTCATATTGAACTGGAAGAGCTGCGGGCCGTTGCCGGCGTTTCGGCCGAGATTGCCGGGACTGCCGATCGGCGCCAAGGTGAACTGGTCAGCCAGTGCCTGAGGGAAAGCCGATCCGAACTTTCGCCAAACGATCGAGCTGGGATCGCCCGAGAAATTCGGCCTGTCGTTGCTCAGGTCGTCAAGGCTGCGATCAATGCCTCCGGATGAAACGTTGAATGGAGCACTCGATCCCCAGCGGAATAGCGGTGAGAACCGCAGCTTGCCGAGCCATCTCGGCGTATCTAGCGAAGCCGTGATCGAGATGCGGTGTGTACGGTCGGCAAGGCTTCTCGACCATTCACGCGAGAAATCACCCGGCAACGTTGGATCAGATGTATTGACGATACCGTCGTCCATAAGGCGCGACAACGTGTAATCAAATCGCATGCTGCCCGCAAATCCGCCGCCGAACTGCTTGTAGCGGCTCCTCAATTCAAATACCGCTCCGATGTAACGGCTGTTGCCGATCGGGGCAACCTGCTCGAGCTGGATCGGCCCGAGCGACGCGAACTGTGCCGGACGCAAAGCGTTTACAGCCGCAAATGCACGGCAAACCGGAGTATTAGTCGTCGTCGTTGTCGAGCAGTTAGTGCTGCTGCTGCTGTTTCGGGTGTTTACGTTGATGTAGCAGATCGCGGTACCGGTCGTACACGCAGCGGCAGCGTCATCCGGCGATGTATGCGTACCGACGGTGTCCGACGGCGAGCCGAGATAGAAGCGGTTCGGCCCGGTGGTCAGTCCCAAAAGATAATCCGTTAGCGTCACTGCTCCGTCCGAGTTGCGGTCAGTCACGCCTGCCGGCAGCATCGGGGCGTTAGGATTGGTCTCACGCCAGAGATGGACGGTCTTGTTGTAAGTGACGTTAGTCTCGAACGCCCATCCCTTAAAGATCTCTCGCTCAAAACCCGCGTTGAACTGATAGCTTTCGGGAATAACGAGGTCAGGTGAAAGGCTGCGGAAAACATTAGCCGCACGTGAAAGTTGGCGGACCGTGTAGCTGTTGGTCGCGTTGACAGGAATGACCGTGTCGAGCGTCATTCCCTGCGGGAACTGCGTACCGAGAAACGGCCTAACGACGTTCAGGTCGACGGTCACGCCGGTCGGGACGTTAAGGCTGTTGGTATCGAGCCTTAGAGTCTGCGAGTCGGCGGTATAGTCATCCACAGTACGGAGCAGCACGCGATTGTAAAAGATACCGGCACCGAATCGAACCACGGTCTTATCGCTCTTCTTGAACGGATTCCAGGCCAGTGCAAACCGTGGGCCCCAGTTGTTTGTGTCGTCAAGCACCGTTTCACGCTCGTAACGCAGGCCGTAGCTCAACGTCAGATTGGGCAGTGCTCGCCAGTCACCCTGGACGAATGCACCGATGTACTTGTTCTTGAGGTTTGAGGTCGTGTTGAAATTCTGCTGAAGCCGCGACGGCGAATTCGCCGCGAAGAAGACAAAACTGCCGAATGTGTACGTTCCCGTCACGTCAAAACGATCGATGAAGGTCGTATCTACATTCTGGTAGTCCGCGCCAAAGCGCCACGTCGTCGAACCGGCAACATAGTTGAGCGTGTCCTGTATCTGCCAACGCTTCTCTTGACGGTCGGACGAGCTCGATGTCGAGCCGAATACCTGCGTCTGCGAGCTTTCACCCGGCGGCGTAAAAGTCACAAGCACCGCCGGCGATGTCGCTCCCGCGCTCTGTGCCGAGCTCGGATCAAGCGTCGAATATTGGAAGCGAAGCTGATTGACGAATTTCGACGTGATGATGTAATTGTGCGTCGCGTTGAACGCGTCGGTGTTTCTCACTCGCCCGATCAGCGAGTCGGCGATGCGGTTGGTCCCGCTGAAAGCACGAAGGTCGTTCGAGCGGCCGAGCTGGTAGCTGAACGTCATGTTCTGAGCGTTTGTCGGATTCCAATCGACGCGCTGAGTAAAGATGTGTTTCTTGGCCGGCGTATCGACAGGTGTAATGTAGTGGCCGACCTGAACGCCCGGAAAACCTGCTGACGGATTCAGCGTGACGAGGCCGGCTGTGGCGTCATTAGGTGCCGGCAGGCTAAACTTCGGATTCGCCGCACCAGAGAGCACCCATGCATCGACGATCGTGTCCTCCTTGATATTGTCGTACTCGTACGATGAGAAGAAGAAAAGCTTGTTCTTTAAGATCGGGCCGCCAAAGGTGAATCCGGGATCCTGATTCTGAAAGGCCGGACGCTTGTAACCACGGCGGTTGTTGTTCCAGGTATTGGCGTTAAGGCTCTCGTCGCGGAAAAAATAGAATGCGCGTCCGCGGTACTTGTTAGAGCCGGCTCGCGTACGGATATTGACGCGGCCTCCCGATGCACGTCCGTATTCGGCTGAGAATTGGTTGGTAATTACCTGTACCTCGGCTACCGATTCGATCGACGGCTGAAAGCGGAACGATGCTCCGCGGTCGTCGTTATTGTCGAGCCCGTCGATGGTAATGTTGTTGGAATATGCCGCTCCGCCCGAGAGGCCAAAGATGCCCGCTTCCTCAGGCGTCGTACCCGGAGCGCTCAGCCCTCGTGCACCGCGGTCACTCGCAAGGTCGCGTGTCGAAAGCTGTTCCTCGGCGGTTCCGCCAAGCGTGAGCACAAGATCGAGCGGATTGCGCGAATCATTCGGCAGTTCCTCGATCTCACGCTGTGTGACCGTGCCGCCGACTATGGTACGGGACGTGTCGACCGCCGGAGTATCGTCGTCGGTGACCGTAACGGTCGCCTCCGCCTTGACGTCGGCCGGAGATAATTTGAAATCGCGTACCAGGTTTTGCGCCGAGATCGTCACGATCGGCGGCGTCTCTTGAATGCCAAATCCGGATGCGGTCGCCTTTACCTTGTAGGTCCCGGGCCGCAGCTTGACGAAGCGGTAAACGCCGTCATCATTGGACGTGGCGGTCCGGGTCTCGCCGGTCTCGACCATAGTAACGGTCACGGTCGCACCGACAACGGCAAGTCCGTTAGGGTCGGTTATGCGGCCTGAAACGGTTACATCGTCCAGGTCCTGAGCAAAGGAGAAAGCCGCAAAAGCGGACAACAAAATGCCAAGTGTAAATACGCGGGTAAATATTCTTCCAAACATCGGATACTCCTGATTCACGGGTAGTTGAATCTAGAAATCGTATCTCAAACGGGCTTTGAAAGCAAAGATAAGGCCGGGCGGGAAGCTCGTCCGGGCTGGGCCGGTCAGTCCTCGTCGACGGACTGCTCTTGCATCCGCGTCATGCGAAACCGCGACACGGGAATGAGGGCCTCGCCTGATGAGAATGACTGGCTTTGACGTGAGAATTCGTTGGCGTGGGTCTTGAGATAGTCGAAGAACTGCTCAAACTCGCGTCGCATCTGGTCCATCTTTTCGCGCATGTTGAGTATGATCTCGACGCCGGCAAGGTTTACGCCGAGATCGCGCGTGAGCGAAAGTATCACCTCGAGACGTTCGAGGTCCTGGTCCTCGTAAAGGCGAGTGTTGCCGATCGACCGCGAAGGTTTTAGCAGCCCCTCGCGCTCGTACAGTCTCAGGGTTTGCGGATGTATATCGTACATCTCTGCAACCGCGCTGATCGTGTATGTTCGGACCTTGCGTTTCATTCCAATCCCATCACCTTTCGCGGATTCTCTGGGTTCGCCTTTTCAAACTGCCTCAGCAGTTCCTTGGTCTCCTCAGAAATAACTCTCGGCAGAGTGATCTTTACCTCGATGAACTGGTCGCCGCGGAGGCTCGGGTTTCTCAAACTCGGGAATCCGCGTTCGCGCAAGCGGAATTTCTGGCCCGACTCGGTTCCCGCCGGAATCTTGAGCTGCGCCTTACCCTCAACGGTCGGCACCTCGATCCGTGTTCCTAATGCCGCCTCTGACACGGTGATCGGCACGGTCACATAAACGTTGTCGCCCTTTCGGGTCAGGAACGGGTGCTTGCCGACATTCGTCAGAATAAAAAGGTCGCCGGGCTCGGCTCCTAGCCGTCCGCCGTGGCCTTTTTTGGGAATTCGTACGCGTGAACCTGTATCGACGCCGGCCGGGATCTTGACCTTGACCTGTTCGCTCTTTGGCGTTACGCCCTTGCCGTTGCAAAGGCTGCACGGTTGGCGGCGTCTGCCAGTTCCCTCGCAATCGGGACACGCCTGCGAAAATTGCAGCCGTCCGCCGGTGCGCATCACCTGGCCCGTTCCCTTGCACGTCGTACACTGAACGACCGGGCCGCCGGTATCGCCGGCACCCTGACAGCGCGAACACTGCTCACTGCGATTGACCGTGATGTTGGTCGTAAGGCCCGAGAACGACTCGGCAAAGCTCAACGCCAACGGCATCTCGATATCCCGGCCGCGCTTCGGCAGCGGACGCGGCGGCTCGGGCGGAGCCTTTGTACCGCCGCCACCGCCGAAAAGATCAGAAAAGATATCTCTAAAGCTCGATCCGCCAGAACTGCCCGTCGAACCCGTGTCCCACGTAAAGCCCGAAAAATCGAATCCCGGTGCTCCGGCCCCGCCGGCTCCCGCACCGCTCGCGAATGGCGAATCGGGATCGAGATTGTCGGCGTAATAACCGAACCTGTCAAAGACCTTGCGCTTCTTGTCGTCCGAGAGGACGTCGTAGGCCTCTTGCACCTCTTTGAATTTGTCCTCGGCGACCTTGTCACCGGGATTGACGTCCGGGTGATATTTGCGCGCAAGCCGACGGTACGACTTCTTGATCTCGTCCGCCTTTGCGTCCTTTTTGACGCCGAGAATGTTGTAGTAATCCTTTTTCGCCATCGCAGGTCAGGGAAAAGTGTAAAGGGGTGAGGGGCGAGAGGCAAACTGCAAATTAGCTTGTCCCTCGCCCCTCGTCACTTATCCCCGTTTATTATTTCTTCTCTTCGTCCTCGACATCCACATACTCAGCGTCGATCACGTCGCCCTCGTCGGATGACGCGGTCGCACCGCCGTCGCCCGATGCCGAAGCCGATGCCGCCTGCTCGTCGGCCGGAGCCTCGCCGCCCTGTGCCGTCTGGCTGTAAAGAACCTCGGCCAGCTTATGCGAAGCGGTCTGCAGACGGTCGAATGCGTTATTCATCGCATCGACGTCCTCGCCGCCGAGAGCCGTCTTGGCCTCGGAGATCGCAGTGTCTATATCGCCAGCCGCCGCGGCGTCAAGCTTGTCCTTGTTCTCGGACATGGTCTTTTCGACGCTGTAAACGAGACCGTCCAGTCGATTGCGTGCCTCGATGGCAGCTTTCTTCTTTTCGTCCTCGCCCGCGTGCGATTCGGCGTCCTTCATCATGCGGTCGATCTCTTCCTTCGACAGGCCGCTCGATGCCGTGATCGTGATCTTCTGCTCACGGCCGGTGCCAACGTCCTTTGCCGAAACGTTAACGATACCGTTCGCGTCGATGTCAAAGGTGACCTCGACCTGCGGCACGCCGCGGGGTGCCGGCGGAATGCCGACCAGATGGAACTTGCCAAGCGTTTTGTTGTCACCGGCCATGGGCCTCTCGCCCTGCAGCACGTGTACCTCGACGCTAGTCTGATTGTCCGAAGCGGTCGAGAATATCTCGCTCTTGCGTGTCGGAATGGTCGTATTCTTCGAGATCATCGGCGTCATTACACCGCCCAGGGTCTCGATACCGAGCGACAAAGGCGTGACGTCGAGCAGCAGAATGTCAGTCTTCTCGCCGCCGAGAACGCCTGCCTGGACGGCAGCTCCGAGAGCGACGACCTCGTCCGGGTTGACCGATTTATTCGGTTCCTTGCCAAAGTACTCCTTGACCATTTCCTGGACCTTAGGAATACGCGTCGAACCGCCGACCAGAACGATCTCTTCGATGTCTTTTGCGGTCAAACCGGCGTCCTTGATGGCTTGCTCGACCGGCGGCATCAAACGCTTGAGCACCGGCTCGACGAGCTGCTCGAATTTGGCCCGAGTGAGCTTCATAACGAGGTGCTTCGGGCCGCTAGCGTCCGCCGTGATGAACGGCAGGTTGATCTCGGTCTCCATCGCGGATGAGAGCTCGACCTTGGCCTTTTCACCGGCCTCTTTCAGTCGCTGCAACGCCATCTTGTCATTGTGCAGATCTATTCCCTGATCTTTCTTGAACTCGTCGATGATCCAGCCGACGAGCACCTCGTCAACGTCGTCGCCACCGAGGTGCGTGTCGCCGTTGGTCGATTTGACCTCGACGACGCCTTCGCCGACCTCGAGGATCGAGATGTCGAACGTTCCGCCGCCGAAGTCGAATACCGCGATGATCTCGTCCTTTTTCTTGTCCAAACCATACGCAAGTGCGGCCGCGGTCGGTTCGTTGACGATACGCAGCACCTCGAGGCCCGCGACCTTGCCGGCATCCTTAGTGGCCTGACGCTGAGCGTCGTTAAAGTAAGCCGGAACAGTGATCACCGCCTGCTCGACCTTTGAACCGAGATAATCCTCAGCCGACTGCTTCAATTTCTGCAGCACCATCGCCGCGATCTCGGGCGGGCTGTACTGCTTGCCCTCGGCATTGACGCGCACGTCGCCGTTGCCGGCCTTTTCGACCTTGTACGGCACCTGCTTGATCTCGTCTGAGACCTCGTCATACTTGCGGCCCATGAATCGCTTGATCGAATAAAGCGTATTCTCGGGGTTTGTGACCGCCTGTCTCTTGGCAACCTGGCCGACCAGGCGGTTGCCGTCCTTTGTAAATGCAACGACCGACGGCGTAGTGCGTCCGCCCTCGCTGTTTGTAATGACGACGGGCTCGCCGCCTTCCATAACGGCAACGACCGAGTTGGTCGTTCCGAGATCGATACCGATTATTTTGCCCATAGTTTTATCTCCAGATGCTTATGATTGCCCTAAAATATTTCGCCCATCGCCCTTTTTCACTTCACTCGCTGCTTTCAACTCTCCGCTAACTCAGGCTTGAGCATGAACAAAGAATAATACTTGAGTGTGTTATTGTCAAGTTTATTTTAGCATGGCAAAGCATGCGATATTTCTCCTGTTTCACCCTCGGCCCTTAGGCACGCAGCCTCTAAAAAATATCGATTCCCGGCTCACATTTTCTGATTTCCCGGCTCGGGTTTGATAAACTCGAACCATTCAGGAGATACATTTTTTTACATGAGATTTCGTTACATCGTCGCGTCGGTTCTTATTGCTATTTCACTTTTCTCGTCAGCCGCGTTGGCCCAGAAACCAAAATCCAAAGAGGAGTCGGTCAAAGAGATCTCGGCGCTTTTGGCGACCAAGAAACCCGAGGATACCGAGAAGGCTTACGGCCTGGCCAAGGAATTTCTGGTCCGTTTCGGCAAGGACAATAAGGACGGCAAGGACAAAGCCGTAGGGTCGGTCAAGAATTTCGTCGACGGTTATCGCGAGAGTGTGTTTTACAAGGCTGTCGATGGCAGCAAGTTTGCAGAGGCGTTCGCTTACGGCAGAGAGATCCTCGCTGAGCAGCCCGAGAATCTGGCGGTCCTGGTCAATCTCGCCTACGCGGGATACAACTCGATGGGAGCAAAGCGCGACCGCACTTACGCCGATGAGACCATCGGCTATGCCAAGAAGGTCGTGCCTTTGCTCGACTCCGGCCTGGCCCCCAAAGAATGGGCACCTTTCAAGGATCGCGAAGAAACTATTGCGTGGATGTATTTTGTCCCGGGCTTTATCCAGTTTGACAAGGACATGAAAGAGGCCGTTGCGAATATTTACAAGGCCACGACCTTTGAAGCCCCGATCAAGGACAGCTCGATGCCGTATTACCTGATCTCGGCATATTACGAGGACCAGTATGCAAAACTCTCGACCGATCTCAAGTCAAAGGTTGCCGCCAAGACGATCAGCGACGCGGATTTCAAGACCGCGAACGATCGCGTCAATAAGTCGATCGAACTGATGATGGATGCCTACGCTCGAGCATGGAAGAAAGGCGAAGCGGAAAAGAACCCGAGCGCCGCCGCTTGGAAGGACCGGCTCACTCAGGTTTACAAGTTCACTAAAAAGACCGAGGAGGGCTTGCCCGAGTTCATCAACTACGTGGTGAATACACCGCTGCCCGACCCGTCGAAATTTTAGTCGGCAGAAATGTCGGCAGGCTTCTTCTCGGCCTCGCGCATGAGTTTGGCGACCCAGTAGATATAGTGGACGCCTGAGAAGACCGCAAAAGCGGCGACTGTCGTATAGACCGTCGGCAGGTAAAATCCGCGCAACTCAGGCCGGGCTGCTGCAACAAGGATCATTATCACGGCGACGACCTGAACGAAGGTGCTCGCTTTACCGAGCCATGACGGCTTGAAGTCGCGAAATCCGGTCATTATCGTGATCGCCATCGCGACGGTCACGATCAGCACGTCCCGGCCGATCACGGTCGCGGTCACCCAAAACGGTACCGGCAAAAATCTCGCCGTGCCCATCACGCTCGGGATCGTGAGCATAACGAACGCCGTAGTCATTAACAGCTTGTCGGCGATCGGGTCGATGATCGTCCCTAATTCCGATTCCTGCTTAAATCGCCTCGCAATAAATCCGTCGATCCCGTCCGAAACGCCCGCGATCGTAAACACGAGCAGTGCCCAGCCCTCGCGATGATATGCCAGCAAGATCGCAAACAGCGGTATCAACGCCATCCGCAAAAAGGTCAGCAGGTTTGGGATCGTGACGATATTTGTGGAAAGCTGGGGCTCGCTCATTTAGGCGCAACGAAGCTCCAAAAGCGATATTTCGGGCGGACATTGATAACGGATCGGGACGACCACCGTGCCAATGCCGCGCGTAATATAGATCTGCGAACCGCGGCGTGTGTGAAGTCCGGCCTTGAGCCGCCGCTTCGGCAGGATGCGTTTCTCGTCGCTGCGGACCTTGATCTGGCCGCCGTGCGTATGGCCGCTGAGCGTTAGATCGACGCCGACGCGTGCCGCCTCGCGAAAGATGATCGGGTTGTGCGCAAGAAGCAGCTTCATCTCGTCGGGGTACGA